>JBGKDR010000161.1:0-1149 GCA_042954225.1 Parasynechococcus sp. | reverse complement strand
TTGCTGTTGTTGTGACGGTTGCAGGGGCTTCAGCTGAGTGGTTCACTGGCTTATTTGGCGGTTCAACCGTGGTAGCGGCACCGGAACAGCGCCCTTCCGGGAGAACCCTCGACCTGATTCAGGGCTCGATGTCGTCGGCCCGGGTCGCGCGTCGGTCTCCTCTGCTCGGCAGCCTTCATCGCGTGGCCGATGGGACCCTGCTCGGGGTGATCACGGCGGCCGCTGTCCTGGCAGGGCTGACCCTCCACTGGCAGCATCGCTGGACGATGGCGTTCAACCAGCTGGAAACGACGCGAACCCTTGCCCACCGTCTGACCGAATCCACAGCTTTGCTTGAGCAGCACGTGTTGCGAGGAACCGCCAAGCCCCAGCAGTTGGTGCCAACCAAAGCGTCGAACCTGATTCATCTGGATCGACCGGCCGTTCCTCCCTCCGAGCCTTCAGAGACGGACCTGATCAGTGCCGTGCAGGCTCTCTTGCAGACACCGATTCGACCTGGCTACTGATGACCAGGGTGTCCAGACGACCACGGTCGCGCTCGCGGGTTGTCACCCTCGACAAGGTGCCGGATCGGCGGTTGTGGATGATCTTTCTGATCCTCTGCACAGGACTGATGGGCCTGATCGGGAGGATGGCTTGGCTGCAGTTGGTGCAGACCGATGCACTCGAAACCCGGGCCAGGCAACTGCAGACCCAGAAATCTCAGCCCCTTGGCCAACGGCGCCCGATCGTGGATCGCAATGGTCGTCTGGTGGCCTTGGATGAAAAGCGCTTCCGGCTCTGGGCCCATCCCCGATATTTCAACTTCCCGGGTGATGAGCCAACGGCGATCCGCCCCGCAAGAGATGTCGCCGAACGCCTGGCCGAGCCCCTGGCGACACCAGCTGCAACGCTGCTGAAAGCGATGGGGGAGCAGCGATCGGGCATCAAGCTCAGTGAGGGGCTTGATCCGGAGACAGCCGCCAGCATCCGCTCGATGGGCATCAGTGGCCTGGACCTTGAGCCCTATCCGCAGCGCGTCTACCCCCAGGGGACCCTGTTCGCCAACGTGGTCGGCTTCCTCAACACCGAGCGCGTCCCTCAGGCCGGACTGGAGCAGAGTCGCCACCGTGATCTGCAGCGTCACGAGCAGGCCCGCAGCCTGCGGCG
>JBGKDR010000160.1:0-8627 GCA_042954225.1 Parasynechococcus sp. | reverse complement strand
GCTCAACTCATGATCGCTTTGTAGTGCGCATTGTTCAGGGTGTCCTCTGTTTGGCGTTTGACGTTTGGCCAGCGATTGAGGTCTGTCTCCTTGGCGAAGATAGGGATATAGGCCAGATAGGCGCAGACGGCGCAATCAGCAGCAGTCCAGCGCTCGCCCACTAAAGCCTTCTTCCCTTCGTAGAGCCTGTTTAGAACATCCATGATTCCGTCAAAGTCACGCTCACGGACGGTCTGGACAAAAATCGCAGGGCTCAGTGTTGCGTTGGCAAAAGCAATCCACTGGGTGATCAGCGCTCTGTCTTTTGGGTTTGTGCTTTCCTGTCCATAATGCTCAGCAATATAGAGAAGAATTGCACCGCTTTCGAATAGCGAAACTCCGTTGCTGTCATCAACCAGGCCTGGAAGTTTTCCGAACGGGTTGATTTTCAGGTAGTCGGGTTGTTTGTGTTCTCGGCTGCGCATGTCGAGATTGATCAAGTTGTAATCAATCCTTTTTTCAGCCATGTACCACTTGGGCATGACGGCCCGACTTCGCCCTCCTCCGTAGAGATGGAGAGTCATTTTGATGCTCTAATGCTTTCTATTTTTTTAGCGCTGGACGAGGCCTGCCCGAATGGGTTAACAAACTATTCCGATTGTGCTCAAACACTCAGGCGATTGATCTCTCACTTGATTGCGCTGGTTAAACGCTCGGCAAATGGATCCAACCTTGTTGGATTGCCACGGCCATTGAGAGTTCCCCGCTCACCATCAAGACCGAGAGGACTGCCAGAACCTGATAGGTCCAGGGTGGGGTCAGACGTCCGATGCCTTTCGTGCTGATGCTGGATCGTTCATTCAAGGTGCCCAGGAACTGATCAAAGCGTTCGATTCTCTGGGGCAAGAGACGGTGATTCATGTCTGCAGCCTTGAGATAAAACACCGTTCCACCCTGGCTTGTGCCGACCGGCACGATCGCGCGAATGTCCTCCCAGCGCATCGACCATCCGCGCCTGAGCAACCAACGGATCCAGCCGGGGTAGCGGACGTTGATGCCGTCGTCATCGGTCTCCACTTGCTCGCTGAGCAGCCCGTTGACGAGTACAAATCCCAGGATCAGGCCCAACACCATCCAAGATTTCAATCCTTCGGGTGCCAGCAAAGGAAGAGGCAGAACCAGAGCGACATACAAGCTGATCAGAGTGAATCGGATCAGTGGTGAAAGGCCATAGCGAACCATTGTTTTCAGCGGTCGTCCTTTGATCCGGGTAAAGGTTCGATCAGGTTTTGGGGTGTGTAAGCCCCGCCAAACACTTCTGCTTCACGTCCCTTCCAGAACGCCCCCATGCGCATCAGATCGGCGTGCGCTTCCTGGATTTTGGCCAGATAGTCCTCAGGACTCATCGACTGCTTCTGCTCCTTGAGCATCTGCAGGCGCAACATCTGCAGATTCCAGGGTTTGTTCAAATCTCCCCGCTGCTCCAAATAGCGCGCTAATTCGCGAGACGAGGGCTGCTCTTCAAAAGACATCACGACCTGCCTGTTGCAAACACGCTAGGAAGCCAATCAGTCCGGCAGTGACCAGGGGTTGAGACCGAGGTCCGCACCGACCCGATGGGCGCAGGCGAAACCACTGAAGGCCACAGCATTCAACCCCTGGCCGGGGAAGCAGGAGTCGCCGACGCAATAGAGGTTCTCCACCCCGGTGCGGTTGAACGGCATCGGCAGCAACCCGGGCAAGCGCATCGCCGGGATCGGTCCATAACTGCCCTGAAAGCGCCCAAGAAAACGCCGGTGGCTGCGGGGGGTGCCAATTTCGCGATGGGTGATCGCCTCGCTCAGGCCAGGCAGCACCTTGCCCAGCCGTTCAATCAGTCTGGCTGCATCGCTCTCCTTCTTCTCCCTGTATTCGCTCGGGCTCAACCCTTTCCAGGCCTCCATCGAGGACGGCGTGAACGTGTGCACGATGTGGTGTCCCTCGGGGGCCAGATCTGGATCCAGAAGCGACGGCATCGAGACGAAAATGACCCCTTGTTCGTCCTCCATTCGCTCCCAGTCCTCAAGAAGCAAGTGATGACAATGGGTTCCCTCCGGAATCAGCTCGGCACGGACGCCAAGGTGCAAGGAGAGAAAGGATGGCGACGGCACATAGCGGCGTCGCCAGACGTTTTCCTTCGCTGGCGTGTTCGCCGCATTCACCAGAGCCTGTGAGCTGGCCTGCACACCCTCGTTGGTTGGCCCAGAGAAGGTGTCCCAGCGCGTGGCATTGGAAATCACCCGACGGGCGCGGATGGTCGATCCGTCGGCGAGCGTGACGCCGACCGCACGTCCTTGCTCCACGACGATTTCCGTGACGCGGGCCTTGTAGCGGATGGCGCCTCCATGGCGCTCCAACCCTCGCACCAGTTTTTCAGCGATGACACCCACCCCACCTTTCGGGTAGTTGATTCCACCGGCATGGCGGTCGGAGAAGACCATTCCGGCGTTGATCATCGGTGTGCGGTCCGCGGGCATCACCGACCAGCAGAAACACTCGATATCGATGAACTTGAGCAGCTGCTCATCCTTGATGTGCTGCCTTGCCACCGCGCCGACATTGAAGGGCAGCCAGCGCGCCAGCCCCAGGCATGCCAGAGGTGCCTTGAAGAACACCTTGGTCAGATAGGCGGGATCCTCCAGCGACAGCAGCGGCATCGCATCGAGGCAATTGAACACCTGCCAGCAGGTGTCGTAGAACTTGCGAATGCCCGTGGCCTCATGGGGAAAACGGGCGGTTAGCTCAGCGATGAAGCTGTCGTAATTCCTGTCGACGGCAATGTTGAGCCCACCCGGCATGTGGTATTCCAGCTGCGCTGGGTCCGGGATGGTGTCGCAATGCTCGCCGACATCGGCAAGGGCCCGCGTCAACAGATTGGTGTACCCCTTCTGGCCGAAGCCAAAGATCATTGATGCGCCGACATCAAAGGTGTAGCCGGCGCGCTTGAAAGCCCCGCCACTGCCTCCTGGAATCAGATATCGCTCGAGCACGAGCACCTTGGCTCCTTTGGCAGCCAGTTGACTCGCGGTCACCAAGCCGCCGATGCCAGAGCCGATCACCACGGCATCCCAGAGCTGCTGATCGGTCATGAATACTCAGATGGCGCAACGGCGGACAGGGTTAAGCCGCCATGGCCACAAGCACTGCCACCGAGGAGCATAACGACGTGAAGTGACTGCTTTGCTTCGTCGCGCCAAAGGGAACGTCGCAACAACCGTTGCTAATGGTTACAGTTTGTAAAGCGCTCGGGGACGGGTCGCTGTTCGGGGCTGACGGCTGTGGGGTGGAAGCTTCAGCTGTGGGCTCCAATCAGGTCAGGCGGGAGTGGGCTTCCGCCTCGATCCTGTTGTTGATTCGAACGTCTTTGAGCAGTCTTGATGGATCGGTCTGCTGGGACTGGAAGCTTCAGCGCAGGAAATACGGGCAGCGGTTGCTGGGAAAGGCTCGATTGAATTGGCCGGTTTCAAGGTTAAAGCCTTTGATAAATGGCTGGATTTTGTATGAATTTTGTTGGTTAAACCATTGCTGATAAAGGCTGAGAATCTCGTTTCCAGTCGCTCGATCCAGATTGCCTTTGAGCGCTTCAAAGCACATGTAATTTGCAACGCCAACACCCATCCCCATCGAGAATGCTTCGACCGCATCCTTTGTTTGCTCAATGGTTGTTGTTGGGATTGGTTGTACCACCTGAGCATCGACAGACGTCGGGATCATTCCGATGAGCAGACATGACACATTGACAAGCCAAGTGTTCTTGTTGTGCATGGTTGCCTTGAGGGTCGATGGGTCATTGATTACTTGAAGTATGCACAATTCAATTCTTTTTGCAGATGCACTCAATCTTGTCTTGTGGTGATCCTGGCCGGCAAGGAGCCTGAAAGCCCCATCGAGGCGATGTGGCGAGCTGACGCTAAGGGGCCGGCTGACGTGACGAATCGGGCCGATGAATCGGCGGCATCACCGTGAGGATGATCTCGGAACGCACCGGCTGCTGGAGAGCCTGCGCGCAGCGTGCATCGATGTGGTGCCGCAGCCCATCGATCAAGGCGCCATCCATTGATTCCAGCGGGTTGATGTAAACGACGACAAAGGCTGTGCGCCCCAGTTGTTGGACGGTGAAATCCATCATTTGCAGCTGCAGTCCCGAAAGTTCCTGCATCAGCACTTGGCGGGTGACCTGAAGGATGGATGGATCTGCTGCACGACCGGCGGCCTGTCCCAAGGCATTTCGCATCGCCGCCAGAGGTTCCTGGAGAAGCACCACGCTGACGCCGATGACCAGCAGGGTGTCGGTGATCGGCGCCAGTGCCGCCAGCGGTGTCGCGATCAGGAGTGGAGATAACAGCAGGGCCAGACCGGTTGCCATCGTGATCAGAGCGTCGATCCGTGCATTGCGCGCTTCGGTGAGCAAGAGCAAGGAGATGCGTCCGGTGCGATTCCAATCATGGAAATGTCGCCAGGCCAGCAGGCTGCACAGCGCTGTGATGCCCACGGTGTATGGCCCAACGGCATCCAACTGCAGCGGTGGAATGGCCTCCCCTCGCCACCAGTCGATCAGGGTTGCCGATGCGCTACCCAGACCAAAGCCGATGACGCCCAGCAGCACCAACGAGCGGAACAGCACATAAAGGGCTTCCTGTCCCTCATAGCCATAGGGCCAGGCCCGGTCTGGCGGTCTCACCACATTGCGGCTGATGCGGCTGGCGATCAGGGATGACCCGACCAGGACGGCGGAGTAGAGCCCATCCAGGAGTAGAGCGGATGAACCACTGGTCACATGGGCCGCGAAGCCAGCCAACGCCATCAATGCATTGGCGAGAACACCAAGGCGCAGGGAACGCATTTCGATCGCTCTGGAGCGTTCGGCTGATGCGGTTGTCATGCCGGAACCGGCTCGGCGAGTTGCGATTGAATCGTTTGCAAATCGCGCAGCGCCCTGTCGCGATAAGCCCCATAGCGGGCCCGCTTGTCGCGGATTCGTTCAGGAAGATCCGGCAGCAGCCCGAAATTGGGGGGCATGGGCTGGAATTTCTTGGTCGGTGCTTCGCTGACGAAATGCGTCAGTGCTCCCGCCATCGTGGTGTTGGGCAGGGTGATCGGTTCGAGGCCGTTGGCGAGCCGCGCCGCATTGGTGCCAGCCAGCCAGCCTCCAGCCACGGCTGCGGCATACCCCTCGGTGCCGGTGATCTGTCCTGCGGCCAGGAGTGTGGAGCGGCTGCGGAACTGCAGGCTGGGTTCCAGCAACTTCGGCGATTCCAGGAAGGTGTTGCGATGCATCACCCCGAAGCGAATGAACTCGGCCTGTTCGAGCCCGGGAATCATCTGAAGAACCCGTTTCTGTTCGCCCCATTTCAAATTGGTCTGGAAGCCGACCAGATTCCAGAGACGACCGTCCTTATCTTCCTGTCTCAGTTGAACGACGGCATAGGCCCGTTTGGCCCGGCGGACATCGCGATCGTTCACGTCCCCCCAACGGGGATCCCAGAGGCCGATCGGTTTGAGCGGGCCATAACGCATCGTGTCTTCGCCCCGTCGCGCCAGCTCTTCAATCGGGAGGCATCCCTCGAAGAAGGTCGCGTCGTCGCGATCAAAGTCCTTGAGTTCTGCCTGTTCAGCACTCAGAAGAGCGTCTCGGAATTGGAGGTACTGATCCCGATCCATCGGGCAATTGATGTAATCCGCATCGCCTTTGTCGTAACGGCTGGCTCGGAATGCGACCTCAAGGTTGATGCTGTCACCGTGGACGATCGGACTGGCTGCATCGAAGAAATGGCAGTCGGCAGTCCCGGTAAACGAACGAAGGTCCTCGGCCAGATCTTCACTGGTGAGTGGGCCCGTTGCCAGCACGGTGATCGTGGACGGATCAGGTAGCTGGTGTTGTTCCCGCCTCTCAATCGTCACCAGCGGGTGGCGATCCAAAGCTTCTGTCAACGCGGCGCTGTATCGCCCACGGTCCACGGCAAGTGCTCCGCCAGCAGGAACAGCGTGCTCATCGGCCGTATGAATCACCACGGAGCCGAGACGACGTAATTCTTCCTGCAGCAAGCCAGCTGCCCGGTCACTGCTCAGGGCGCCAAAACTATTGCTGCAGACAAGTTCAGCAAATTCACTGCTGTGGTGAGCCGGGGAACGCTTGACGGGGCGCATTTCCACGATGGTGACGGGAATGCCCGCTTTGGCGATTTGCCAAGCAGCCTCGGTTCCTGCGAGCCCCGCCCCAAGAACAGTGATCGACTGACGGTTCGACGGCAACGGACTGCAGCTGCAATCCGATCAGCCTACGAATGCTCTGGGGCTCAGGCCCGGCTGCGCTTGATCATCAACTGCAGCTGACCAACGGCGGCGCGACCGATGTTGAAGCCAGCCCAACCCAGTGCCAGAAGAATCGGGGAGGCCACGAGGACAAGCCGAAGGTCCATGGAACTGGAAAAACTGTGGCTGATCTTACGAAGTTTCCTCCCCACTCAGCCGCCTCCATGGTTCGGATGGATTGAATTTGCAGCAATTGCTCAGTGGCTGGTGCTGTCCCGTTGTGCGTGGGCCTGCGCGAGCGACGCGTAACGCCGGGCATGGTCGCGCTGGGCCCGTTGGGTGTCGTCGCTGAGTTCGCGTTTGACCGTTGCTGGGATTCCCATCACCATTGAAGCGGCGGGGACGTCTTTGGTGACGACGGATCCCGCGGCGACCAGGGCTCCGCGCCCGACAGTCACGCCATTGAGCACCACAGCTCCGATGCCGACCAGACAGCCATCCTCAAGATGCGCCCCATGGATCACGGCTCGATGTCCGACGGTGACGTCAGCACCGATCACCACGGGCTCCCCGGGGTCGCCATGGAGAACGGCGCCGTCCTGCACATTGCTGTTGACCCCGATCGAGATCGAGGCCAGATCGCCTCGCGCCACCGCTGTCGGCCAGAGGCTGCTTCCGGAGGCCATCGTCACGTCACCAATCACAACCGCATCGTCCGAGACCCATGCATCCGCGGCAATCCGGGGGTCGGGCCAGTTGGCCTTGCTTGGAATCACAGTCATGGGGATGGAAGAGCGCCGAGGTCGAGTGATAATGTCTCTTGGTGCCTGACAGGCACTCCCAAGAGGGAAGGGTCGCTAGCTCAGCGGTAGAGCATCCGGCTTTTACCCGGCTGGTCCTGAGTTCGAATCTCAGGCGACCCATTGATCCAACAGGATTCGTTCTGGATGGCGAATTCTTCGACACTTGTCGGGTCTGTTGACCAGGAGCATGACATCGGCATAGCTCGACACGCCCCGCTTGCTTGATCGCGCGGCTGTGGGCTTCTTGATGTTCCTAACCTTGGCCATCCCGGGGTCAATCCTGTTGTTTTCTGACGGTTGTTGAGACGGTGAACGTTGATCTGGTTGTCATCGGCGCCGGTTTGTCCGGATGTGCCCTGGTGGGTCGCTTGCACCAGATCGGTTGGTCGGGATCAATGGCCATCGTGGAAGCCGGTCGTGGTCCGGGCGGGCGCTGTGCCACCCGACGACGACGGGATGATCCCGATTGGCGGTTGGACCATGGTGCTCCGGGCCTGAATTTTTTGGGGCCCGTCGACGAGCGGCTCGAAGCCCTGTTACAGCCGTTGCGGACGTCCGGAGTCTTGCGCCCTGAGTGGGGTGCCATCACAGCAGTGGACAGCTGTGGTGCGCTGTTGGACCCTCCGGAGCATCCCCTTTTGTTGGGCGAACAATGGCGGGCCCACCCCACGATGGCGCATCTCTGTGAAGCCCTGTTGCCGACGTCGAACGCGAACGTCGAGATGTTGTTTGGTCGGCGGGTTCGTCGGCTGGTTTGGGATCGAAGCTCTTGGATTTTGTACGACGAAGCCGGCGAATTGATCGTGCAGGCCAAGGCATTGGTGCTCAGCGGCTCTTTGTTGGCTCACCCGCGCTCGTTGGCGATGTTGTCCTGGGGGGATGTCCCGTTGCGTTCGGCGATTGCTGAAGGTCAGGATCCCCAGGTTGATCGGGTGCTGGCCTGCCTGGCGGCCAGTCAATCGGCCGTGCGTTGGAACTTGATGCTTGCGTTGCCAGCGCTTCATTCGGTGGATGCAGCCACCGAGTTACCGCGTCAGATCTGGTTGTCCGCCGAAGCCCAGGATTGTTTCGAGATTGAACGGCTTGTGCTCCATCCCCAGGCCGATGGAGGTCTTGGGGTTGTGGTGCATGGTCTGGATCCTGGCTTGGAGATCACCCCGGAGAGCCAACCTTCCCTCTTGGCGGAACGGGAGAGGCGTCTGCAGCAGGGTCTGAGCACGATCTTGCGGCCATGGCCGTCGTTGGTCGACGCGTTGAATCACAAGCGTGTGCAAGGTGTGATGCGCTGGGGAGCCTCCCAGCCTCTGAATCAACCCTTGCCCGCAGCCTTGCAGTGGTGCCCCCACTCAGCGCTGGGATTGTGTGGTGACTGGATTGAAGGTCAGGGCTTTGGTCGTGCCGAAGGCGCTTTGCTTAGTGCAGTGGCTTTGGCCGACACCCTGCAGGCGGCCCGCTAATCTGGTGATGCGTCCGGGGAGTGGCGCAGTTTGGTAGCGCGCTTGCTTTGGGAGCAAGATGCCGCAGGTTCGAATCCTGTCTCCCCGACTCGCTAAA
>JBGKDR010000159.1:0-3877 GCA_042954225.1 Parasynechococcus sp. | reverse complement strand
CCCGCACCCAGACGGGCACCGGCGGCCAGCAGCACCGGCATCACCGCCACCGAGTACATCGGCCATTTGATCGCAGCCTTCCACAGACGCCGCCGCTGGGCGTAACGGGATGCAACAGCCTGCGGCTCTGACATGAAGGAGACCCCGACATCGCGGAGAAGCACCCATACATTTGAGCAGTCCCTGCACGTTGTCTGCGCCGCGGATGCCGGCTGATTCCCGCTTCAGTGCTCTGGTGGATGCCGCCCGACTGGCCTGGGAGGGTCACGGCGGTGAGGACAGCCTGCTCAGCCTGGCGCTGCCGATCGATGGGCTCGATCCGCTGGACGCCCTGCATGGGCTGGCGGACCTGGATGCCTTTCAGATGCTCTGGGACAGCGCCCCTGGCCTGTGCTTTGCCGCGGCCGGTCGCACCCAGCAACTCGAGCTCAACGGCGCCCGCCGCTTTGAGCTGGCGCAGCGCTTCAGCGACCTCTGCCTGGGGCGCCTGATCGACGCCAGCCCGGACAGCCCAGCCCAGGCCCGTCCAAGGGTGCTGCTCGCCTTCAGTTTCTTCGCCCAAGCCAGTGAACAACGTTCCGGCCTGGACAGCGTTCCATCGGTGCAGGCCGTGCTGCCCCGCTGGCAACTGAGCCGCCAGGGCCGCAAGGGTTGGCTGCGAATCAACGGCACAGCCAACAGCGCCGCCGATGCTCGAGCACTGGCCGAACAGCTCTGGCTGAAGCAGAACGAGTTGAAGAGCCTCAACGCCGAGAGATCCCAGCGTTGCGCGAGCCTCGATCTCGGGGCATCAGCATCCCGACCCTGGCAGGAGCGCTACAGGGCTGCTCTGGAGCGGGGTCTGGAGCTGATCGAGCAGGAACAGCTGCACAAGATCGTGCTGGCTGTGCGTCAGTCCATTGACCTGACCAGCCCCTTCGACCCTCTGCCCCTGCTGCGGCGTCTGCGGCGCCAGCAGGCCGGCAGCTGCCGCTTCCTCTGGCAACGCAGCCGGGACGATGCCTTCTTTGGCGCCTCCCCGGAACGGCTGCTCAGTCTCCGCGGCGGCTACCTGCGCAGCGATGCCCTCGCCGGAACAGCCGGCCATGGTGATGACGGACAGGCCCTGCTGCGCTCAGACAAGGACCGTCGCGAACACGACCTGGTGGTGAAGACCATCACCACCCAGCTGCAGGAGGCGGGGCTTGCACCCTGCAGCCGGCGCCATCCCCAACTGGCGCGCCACGGGCATCTGACCCATCTGCATACCCCGATCAGCGCCGACGCCAAGGGACAACCCCCATTGGTTCTGGCCGAACAGCTGCATCCGACGCCAGCCGTGGCCGGCCTGCCCCAGCGCGAGGCGATGAGCTGGCTGCGCACCCTGGAACCCTTCGAACGGGGGAACTACGCCGCTCCCCTGGGCTGGATCGACAGCGCCGGTGATGCCGAACTGCGGGTGGCGATCCGCTGCGGCCATGCCCATGGCCTGCGGCTGGATCTCACCGCCGGTGCCGGACTGGTGCAGGGATCCATCGCTGAACGGGAGCTTCAGGAAGTTGGCCTCAAGCTGGCCGTGCTGGCCGACCAGCTCAACCTGTCGATGACTCAGACGGATTCCTTCAACACCGCAATCGTCTGATCGGCCAACGGCTGATTCATCAACCGTTCCACTTCCCGGACTCCGGTGGGGCTGGTGACATTGATTTCGCTGAGCATTCCCCCGATCACGTCGATGCCGACGAAGAACAGGCCCTCCGCCCGCAGCGCTGGAGCCAGGGCAGCACAGATCCGACGTTCACGCTCGGTGAGTTCGGTGGCTTCCGCCTGACCACCCACCGCCAGGTTGCTACGGAATTCACCGTCGGACGGCCGCCGGTTCACGGCACCCAGGGGTTCACCATCCACCAGAAGGATCCGCTTGTCGCCATCGCTCACAGCCGGCAGGAAGGCCTGGGCCATCACCGGTAACCGCTCCTGTTCCGTGACCAGCTCCAGCAGAGCCCGGAGGCCTGGGGCCTGACCATTGACACGAATGACGCCCAATCCGGCGCGGCCGCCCAGCGGCTTCAGCACCACCTCCCCCTGCTCCTGGGCAAAACGGGTCAGTTCCGAGACCCGCCCCGCCACCAGGGTTGGGGCCATCCAGCGGCTGAAGCGCAGGGCGCCGAGCTTTTCGTTCCAGGAGCGCAGCGCGCTGGGACGATTCAGCACCCGAACGCCGGCCCGTTCAGCCACATCCAGCAGGTGGGTGGCATACAGATAGGCCTCGTCGACTGGCGGATCCTTCCGCATCCAGATCACGTCAAAGCCTGTGAGCAACTGCCGCTCACAGGGGCCGATGCCGACCCACGGATCCGGCGTGACCGGCACGGCCATCGCCAGCGGTTCATCCCCGCGGGCGATCAGATCGCTCGGGGTACTCGCCCAGACCTCATCACCGGCCCGCTGGGCGGCCTGCATCAACGCCGCGGAGGAGTCCTTCGCGGGATTGATCTGCTCGAGCGGATCCAGGACAAACAGCTGGCGCATGGCTCAGGCCTGGAGCAGAGGATCGAGTTTCCCGGCACGCTCCAGGGCATGGAGGTCGTCACAACCGCCGATGTGGCGATCGTCGATGAACACCTGGGGAACACTGCGACGTCCATCGCCACGGGCGGCCATCGCATCACGACCGGGCTCGTCGCCATCCACGCTGTGTTCGGTGTAGCTGACGCCCTTGCGATCCAGCAACGCCTTGGCCCGCACGCAATACGGACAGGTCTGCCAGGTGTAAATCTCAACCTTGGCCATGGCGGCGTCAATGGGGCAAAGCGGACTCTATGCAGCGACTGCGCTGATAGCGTCGGAAACCAATCAGGACCGAGTCCTTGCTGGATCTCACCGACTTCAAGCGCGATCTCTCCGAGCTCACTGACCGCCTGGGCAATGCCCAGGACTGTCTTTGACGTTCCTGCACTGAACGCACGCCAGCAGGATCTCGAACAACTCGCGGCACAGCCCGACTTCTGGGACGACCAGCAGAACGCCCAGAAACAGATGCGTCGCCTCGATGAGGTGAAGGCGCAGCTGCAGCAACTCGCCGACTGGCGCTCTGCTGTCGAGGACGCCAAGGCCACCCAGGAGCTCTACGAACTGGAGCCGGACGAGGAATTGCTGCAGGAGGCCCAGGAGGGGCTGAACCAGCTGAGGCAGGGCCTTGATCGCTGGGAACTCGAGCGGCTGCTCAGCGGCGAGTACGACAAAGAAGGGGCTGTACTCAGCATCAATGCCGGTGCCGGTGGCACCGACGCCCAGGACTGGGCGCAAATGCTGCTGCGCATGTACACCCGCTGGGCGGAAGACCACGGCATGAAGGTGACCGTGGACGAACTCTCCGAAGGGGAGGAAGCGGGGATCAAGAGCGCCACAATCGAAGTGGAAGGCCGCTACGCCTACGGCTACCTGCGCAATGAGAAGGGCACCCACCGCCTGGTACGGATCTCGCCCTTCAACGCCAACGACAAGCGCCAGACCAGCTTCGCGGGCGTGGAGGTGATGCCGAAGATCGAGGAGGAGGTGAAGCTCGACATCCCCGATAAAGATCTCGAAATCACCACCTCACGCTCGGGTGGTGCCGGCGGCCAGAACGTGAACAAGGTGGAAACGGCTGTGCGCATCCTGCACATCCCCACCGGCCTGTTCGTGCGCTGCACCCAGGAGCGCTCTCAGCTCCAGACCAAGGAGAAAGCGATGGCGCTGCTGATGGCCAAACTGCTGGTGATCGCCCAGGAGCAACGGGCTGCTGAGATTGCCGACATCCGCGGCGACATTGTGGAAGCCGCCTGGGGAAACCAGATCCGCAACTATGTCTTCCACCCCTATCAAATGGTGAAAGACCTGCGCACGCAGCACGAAA
>JBGKDR010000158.1:0-6208 GCA_042954225.1 Parasynechococcus sp. | reverse complement strand
CGCGGAGACGCCTTGAGCGGTGGAGAGGTCCTTGCAGCCTTCCAGCAATCCGAACAACTCGGGATCTCCGAGGATTCCGTATTTGATGACCTCTGCCATCCCGGCCCGAAATTCACGGGCGGGCAGGGTGCTGAGCGTGCGCGGATCAATCAGCACAAGTCTGGGCTGATGAAATGCACCGATCAGGTTTTTCCCTCCTGGATGGTTGACACCGGTTTTCCCGCCGATGGCCGCATCCACCATTGCCAGCAGGGTCGTTGGAACCTGAACGACCCCGACGCCACGCAACCAGGTTGCGGCCGCGAACCCAGTCATGTCCCCGACGACCCCCCCACCCAGGGCCAGCATCAGTGCGCTGCGCTCGAGTTTCTGACGGAAGGCGGCATCGTGAATCAGCGCCACCGTCGCGGGGGTCTTCTGGTCTTCTCCGGCTTCAATCACCAACAACTCGGCCTCGAA
Organism: Parasynechococcus sp.; assembly: GCA_042954225.1. Taxonomy (GTDB): domain Bacteria; phylum Cyanobacteriota; class Cyanobacteriia; order PCC-6307; family Cyanobiaceae; genus Parasynechococcus. Next base: position 5,749 of record JBGKDR010000158.1, on the reverse strand, counting down.
GCCTGCCTTGGTCAAGGCCTGCAGGCAGATGTCACCGTAGGGGCCGGCTACATCGGCATTGCTGACCACCAGGATCCGACGTCCCGGGCGGATGCCCGCATCGAGCAGTTGCCGGCCCAGATCCTCCAGGCTGCCGTCTCCGATGACCACGTCGTAGGGCGATCGCTCCAGAGCGACGGTGATCCGGCGGTGGGGCTGAGCGCTCGTGACAGCCATGGCTGAGGAAGGGTCCGATCCTGCCCACTCTGCCGGGCAGAGCTGAAGAGAGCGGCATACGATCGCGCCAATGCTGGATCACCTGGATGCCGCAACCCGCTCGCTGGCGAGGATCGTTGACGGCATGGGCCTTCGTGCTGCCGGCCTTGCTGCTGATCAGCATCTCCGTGCTGATTCCCGCCGGAATGGCTCTTGTGATGAGCTTCAGTTCCACAGGGCTGGATGTCAGCGAACCGCTGCGTTTCGTCGGTTTGGCCAATCTCCGGCGCCTCCTGAGCGATCCGATGGTCCGGCAGGTGCTGTTCACCACCTTTCTGTATCTGCTGGGCGTTGTTCCCCCCGTTGTGATCGGAGCCCTCGGGCTGGCGGTGCTGGTGAATCGTCCGCTGCCGGGCATTCATTGGTTGCGCGGCGCCCTGTACACCCCTGTCCTGGTGTCGATCGTTGTGGCTGCGATCGCCTTTCGCTGGCTCTACGCGGAAAACGGTTTGATCAATGGCTGGCTCAGTGCGCTCTTGGGTGATGCCTTTTCACCCATCGGCTTCCTGACGACACCCCAGCTGGCCTTGCCGGCAGTGATGCTGGTCACGCTCTGGAAAGGGCTGGGGTACTACATGGTGATTTTCTTGGCAGGACTTCAGGGCATTTCTGGAGAGCTCTATGAAGCCGCTGAACTCGATGGCAGCGAGGGGTGGCGCCAGCATCTCGATATCACCCTGCCACTGCTGCGTCCTTACATCACCTTGGTGGCGGTGATGTCGTCGATCGCTGCCACCAAGGTGTTCGAGGAGGTGTTTCTGATGACCCAGGGAGGCCCTGCCGACGCCACGCGCACCATCGTCTACTACGTCTATGACCAGGCGTTCGCTGAGCTGGAGATCAGTTATGCCTGCACCTTGGGTCTCGCCCTGTTTCTTGTGGTGATGGCCTTCACCTTGATTCGCCTGACGTTCACAGGTGATCGCCAGCTGATCTGAATGACACGGACCACCGGTGAAATGGCATGCTGCGGACTGGTGCTCTGATCGCCTCGAGATGTCCAGCTTCACCGGCATGATCGGCGTTGTCGGTGGGGGGCAGCTGGCACGGATGCTCGTGGAGGCAGCGAACGAGCGTGCCATTCCTGTGTCAGTGCAGACCACGTCAGCCGACGATCCCGCCGCCGAACTGGCCCAGCGCCTCGTCGCCGCTGACCCTCGGGATGTGGTTGGAACCCGCCAGCTGGTGGAGGGCTGCAACGGCATCACCTTCGAAAACGAATGGGTCAATATCGACGCTCTGATTCCCCTCGAGCAGCAGGGCGTGGTCTTTCGTCCTTCCCTGGCAGCCCTGTCGCCACTGGTGGACAAGTTGTCCCAGCGACAACTGCTCGATGAGCTCTCGATTTCCAGTCCACCCTGGAGTCCTCTCAGCCGGATCTCCCCTGCTCAACCCGCCCTTCCGCCGGGATGGACCTTCCCTGTGATGGCGAAAGCCGCTCGAGGTGGGTATGACGGCAAGGGCACCAGGGTGTTGACCAGCATTGAGGAGCTGGCTCAGTTGATTCGCAGCGTTGAGGTCAGTGACTGGTTGCTGGAGGCCTGGGTGCCGTTCGAACGGGAGCTGGCTCTGGTCTGCAGCCGCGACCGTCAAGGGCGCGTGCGCAGTTTCCCGTTGGTGGAGACCCATCAGAGCCAGCAGGTGTGTGATTGGGTTCTCGCGCCTGCTTCGGTGGACCAGAGCCTGGAGGCCCAGGCCTACAACGTCGCGGCGTCGTTGCTGACCAAGCTGAATTACGTCGGCGTCCTGGCCTTGGAGTTTTTCTTCGGCCCCCATGGTCTCCAGGTGAATGAAATTGCCCCGCGAACGCACAATTCCGGCCATTTTTCAATTGAGGCCTGCAGCAGCAGTCAGTTCGATCAGCAGCTCTGCATCGCCGCTGATCTTCCGGTCCCTGATCCGGAATTGATTCATTCCGGGGCCTTGATGGTGAATCTTCTGGGTATTGCTCCTGATCAGGGGGACCCACTTGAGCAACGCCTCGAGGCCTTGAGGCAGCGACCGAACACCCATCTGCATTGGTACGGAAAATCGCCGGAATCTCCAGGGCGCAAGCTGGGCCATGTCACGGTCATTCTCCAGGGAGAGTCGGCGGCCGCCCGCCAGCGTGAAGCCCAGGGGGCCCTCGATGGGATCCGCGCCATCTGGCCGCTTCCCCGTCCACAGCTCGACTAGATTTGAATTGAACTGCTGTGTTGGTGACGGCCTTTTCTAGTGCTCTGATCTGACTCTCTTTCGACTTGGGGTGTCTGTCGTGACGGTGCCGTAGACCGGTCTCGTAGCCGGAAACGAATCCCCACTTTGACGCCCCTTCTGGTTCTTCCAGGTCGACCACTGGGGCTCGCACGGCATGGCGGTTCACCCCATTGAGATGGCGTGATGTTCTGGGTCCTGCTGTTGCTTGCTGGGATGCCGATGGCAATGGCGTCAGATCAGCCCCCTGAATTTTTGTCAGACGATGCTCAGGTCGCCTGTCGGGCGATCCTTCCGCAGTGCTTCACCCGAGCCGATTGGTGGTCTCTCTGCGACAGCGACTCCTCCATCGTCGAAGCCCATCCGCTGGCCTGTGCAGCTGCAGATCCCACTGCGTCTATGGGCGATGACGCTCAAGGACCGACTGAAGCTGGCTCTTCTCCAGCTCCGTGATGACAAAGACCTCCTGAGCCATACCCCCTTTTCGGGCAGTCAGCTTGTAGCCACCACGAATGGGGATCGAGACGCGTAATTCAAGGTTGGGGCGTCGCCCGCGCACTCGGGAAATGGCTGCTGGGGTAATTGTCTGAATCGCAGTCTCCTTGGCCAGCGACTTCAACCACGGAATCAGACCATCCACGTAGGTGCTGTGGGTGATCACGACGCGGCCCAAAAGACGTTCCCCCGATGCGATTGGCAGAAGTTAGCGGTTCTGGCTATGTGACAGGCAGTGCTCCGCTCTGGAGATGCTGCGATCCGTCGATGCCTTGAAACGTCTTGTGCACGAACCGTTGAGTGCCAGTTGCGGTCCCCAGGCACGGATGTTGACGGCCGAGGTGCATGGCGGACTGATCTGCGGCCTGGCGATCTGCCCCGGTCGCGTGGTGCGCTACGTGATGGATGACCAGACCCAACGCCTGAAAACGGTCGATCTTCTGCGTCTGGCACCAACCAGCGGTAAATCAGCCGCGTGTTGACTCAGTTCACCTCGAGGGGGGCCATCGTCAGCCCTTCGGCGGCCAGTTGCTGGTGATAGAGCTCTGCCTGCTCAAGCGGTCCACACCAAACCTCTGCTGAGCCTGCGCTGTCGATCGTGTTCGCGAGGGACCAGGCTTTGTCCTCACTCATCCCAGGAATGATCTTGCGCAGACAGTCGACCACGTGTTGAAACGTGTTCACGTCATCGTCAAGCACGATCACCCGTGCCTGTGGGTAGCCCTGGGTGACGCGTTGGCGCTCCAGAACAGTGGAGGATCCCGGGCTCGAGCTAGTCATAACGGTTGACCACGGATTGCCGTCCGGCGAAGAACACTAGGTAGGATCCCCCCAACTCTTTCGTCAAGATCATGCTGTTCACGTTTGCCTGGGCTTCTCTGGCTGCAATGTTCAGCTTTTCGATCGCCATGGTGGTTTGGGGCCGCAATGGAGACGGCACCCTGAACTTCTGATCGCAGAGCGATTGGATACTCCTGTCATCAGCCAGTTCTTGGCTGTTTCAGCAGCAAGCCTGCTTGTTTTCGTCAGCGTTGCTGTGATCTATCTCTCCACGGTGGAATGGAGAGATCGTCGGCGCCGCAAGCTGTAAGCGGTGCCCTTCCCGACTCCGTCGCAGGTGTCCCGCTGGCCAATCACTTTGGCCGGTCTGGCGCTTTCGATCCTGGGTCCAACTGTTGCCCTCAACCTTGGTTCGTCAGCACCACAACGCGAGGCCTTGACGTCCTTGATTGGGCGTAGTGAGCTCGTTGTCAGTCGACGGGTGAATGCGGCATCACCAGTCCCTCAGCTCTGGGTTGGCTACCTCGGTGCTGAGGAAGCTCAACGACAATGGCAGCGCAGAGACCAGCAGCTCTGGTGGATGGCCTATCCAGCTGATGGCCAACCGGTGCTCGGTCTGTCGGCCCAGAAGGGCCTCTCCTTGGTGTACGCCGATGCCTTGCATCAACAGGCGGATCGGACATTGGCCGAGCGTTCGCAAGCTGAGGGTGCGTCCCCACAGGGCCTGGACTGTGCCAGCGCCCTCAGTGATGGTCTTGCTGTGCACTGGACCCCTGCAGCCGTGAGCAGGGTCGCCGGTCCGTTGGCAATCCTGTTTCAGCAGGCCAGCCACGGTTGTTTGCGCTGGTCGAGGGAGGCGTCATCGATCCGGGTGGATGGTGTGGTGTCTCAGAAACCTTTGAAACCGTCGCATCAGCACTTGATGTCGGCTTCATCGACTCAGTCGAGGGTTGTTGTCGCGTCGCCTGCTTTGCTCGACATCCGTGCTGAGCAAGCCCGGTGGGTTGCTCATGGTTTGATCCAGCAGCCCTTGATTGCCGAGGCCTTGGCTGAGCACTACAACCTGAGTGCTGAGGAGCTGGATGGACTGCTGGCCTCAGCCATGCAGGTGCGTGTTCTTCCTAGTGAGCAGCCTGACTTTCAAGCCTCTGTGCTGTTGGACCTCTGGCGCGAACCATCACACCCTGATCGTTTGCCAGCGACGCTTGCATCGATCCGAGCGACGCTTGAGAGCCGTGGGTTTCACCCGGTGCCGCAGGGGACAAGCATCCGTTGGTTTGCATCGGCAGACCGGGAGCGTTTGCTTGGAGGTTGGTCTTTCAATCCCAAGGGATGGTCGCGCTTCAGCCTCGCCGCTGCTCCTGATTTCAATCCAACCGCTGAGCCTGAGCACATGCAGGGACTTGAAGTGCATCTGAATCTTTCGGCCTTACGGAAGGTCGAATGGCTCGGATCCCTGGGATCCGAGCTCAGCAAGAACGTTTCAACCGTTGAGGTCCAGTTGAGCCCAGTAAGGGTTCAGAGTGAGACGTTTTCACCACAGAACCCAGAGGCCTACAGGTTGCGTGGTCAGCTTGCTGTCTTTTGAGCAGCCTCTGCATCCCGCTGCTCACGCTTGCGGCGCTCTGCAGCCAGGGTCTCTTCCATCAGCTCAACGGCCTGTTGCATCCGCTCGCTGTTGGAACGGAAGAGATTGAGGTCCTTCTCGACCCTTGCGGATGGCATGCCCAGGTTGTCCGCCATACCAACGGCTTTCTCCTGAAGCTCCTTGTCATCAGGAGACGCAGCCTCACCGCGAACGGCTTTGAGCACGGTGTCGAGACCGATGGCCATCATCCGTGAGTAGTGCTGGTCGCCGGCCAGGGCATGACCTTTGAGCGCTGTCTCGACTCCATCAAGGCTGGCGACGGAGCGCGTCAGTTCATCCAGGGTGGATGTGGCCAAGCGACTCAGGGCTTCACCGTCGAATCCATTGCTGGAGCAGAGTGCTGGCAGCAATTTCTGGCGTTGCTCTTCAGGCTTGTAA
>JBGKDR010000157.1:0-2516 GCA_042954225.1 Parasynechococcus sp. | reverse complement strand
TCCGTTGAGCCCATAGGTCTGACGATCCTGTTGCGACCACTGCTGCAGGGGCCGATGGGCAAGGACGGCGTTGGACCATCGACCGTCCCCGGTCAACTCGGCTCCGCACCATGGCGGGATGTCCACGGCCTGGTCGACCGCGCTCAGCTCGACCTCCGCCAGAACGAGCGGAGCATTGGCCCCGGCAAAGCAGTCCACTACCCAGTCGCCTCCTGGGACATCCAGGCTGTAACGGGTCTTCTCCAGGCGATGGGGCGTCAGAGCCCAGAGGGCTTCCGCATCCTCCAGCGGGATGGCGTACTCGAATTCATGGCGTGCGAGACCCGTGGCATCGGCGGCCGCCTTGAGCGTGAGCCAGGCCTGGTCCACACCCCGGATCCGCAGACGCACGGTCACGCCATCGGCACTGGCGGCGAGATAGCCCTGGCGCAGGGGTTGAGCTGGACCGGCATAGGCACGCCAGCCCTCACCCGTCACCAGAAAGCGGCGTTCAATCTCGAGGGCCATGGCTCAATTATGCGAGGGCTGGCCAGCCGTGAGACTCCCGGCCCAATGCAGCTTCTGGGTCAGGGTGCGGTAATAGGACGGACTCTGGTTGAGCTGAAGCATCAGAGCGTGGTGGCGTGCCTGCTGGACGACACAACACTCCCCAGGCTCCAACACCGTCCCACCGGCCCCATCCTTCCAGAGCTTGACCTGATGCCCGGGATCACCGAGGGGCCAGATCACCAGCCTGGAGCGAGGGGGGACCACCACGGTGCGACTGGACAGGCTCATCGGACAGATCGGCGAAATGATGATGGCGTCGATGCCCGGGTGCAGGATCGGCCCCCCCGCAGCCATCACATAGCCGGTGGACCCCGTGGGCGTCGCCAGGATCAGTCCGTCGCCTCGCACCTGATCCACCACCTCACCATCGATCTCCAGCTCCAGAGTGCAGGTGGGCGAGATCTCATCGCGGTATGCCCTCAGGTAGAAATCATTCAGCGCCCAATGGTGCAGATCATCGTCCTCGAGGTCAGAGGCGGAGATTGCCCCTCCCGCTGCGGCACGCTCCTCTGCCGTTCGGCGATCCACCATCGCCTCCAGCATCATCCGCCGTTCGATTGCGAACTGATCCTGACGGATGCGGCTCCAGATCTCATCACCACGGAGCACCCTGCGATCGTGGGTGAGAAAGCCAAGGTGCCCCCCCACATTGATGCTGAGAATGGGGATGTCATGCACCGCCAGGTGACGCGCGGCGCCAAGAACGGTGCCATCACCACCGAGGACGACGGCCAGATCCGGGAGGGTGTCTGCGACGGCCAGCAATCCGGGAAACGGATTGACCCGAGCTCCGGACATGGCGGTGACAACGGTGGAGCCAATCGCTTTGAGCTCCTTCGCACACTGACGTGCCTCCCGCTGGGCAGGAGGACTGTCGGCTCGATAGATCACCCAGACCAGGTCGAGGCGCATCGCTGTCTGAGCGTCGCTGTTACCAGCGGAGCAAGTTGAACTGTTCCATATCGACCGTAACGCGATTGCGATAAAGCGACAGGAGAATGGCGAGGCCCACGGCCGCTTCAGCAGCGGCGACAGTGATCACAAACACCGCAAACACCTGGCCACGGATCAAATCACCGTCGACGTAGGACGAGAACGCCATCAGGTTGATGTTGACGGCATTCAGCATTAGCTCAATGCTCATCAGCACGCGGACGGCGTTGCGGCTGTTGATCAGTCCCCAGACCCCGATGGAGAACAGCATCGCTGCTAGAAGCAGATACGCCTGCAGCGAAGGAAGGGTCGCAAGAATCTCGTTCATCAGTCTTAGAAGATCAGGAGGAGCGGCGTTCGAGCAGCAGCGGAGTCCGGGATTTCTCGATCAATCCTTGATCGGCCACTTCCCCGGTGACGACATCGGTGGCCAGGACATCGCGACGGGCCAGAACAATGGCTCCGATCATTGCCATCAACAGCAGCACGGACGCCACCTCGAAGGGAAGCAGATAATCCGTGAACAGGTGTTCACCGATGCGAGCCGTCGCCTCCTCACCGATGGCCGGAGGTCCAGGCAACGCCCAGGGCGTGGTGACCACAACGCGCACCAGAAGACTGAAGAGGCCCAGACACACAGCAGCTGAAACGGCCCTGCGCACGCCGAGGCCTGCAATGGCCTTGAGGTCCTCCCGCTTGTTCACGAGCATGATCGCGAAGAGGATCAGCACATTGATCGCACCCACATAGACCAGCACCTGGGCCGCCGCCACAAAACTGGCATTGAGGAGGAGATACAACCCGGCCACGGCCATGAAGACGCCACCCAGCAGAAACGCGGAATAGACGATGTTGCTCAGCAGAACCACCCCAAGTGCACCCGTCACGACGACGGCGGAGAGCACCAGGAAGCAGATCAACTCGGTGGTTGTCGCAATGGTCATGCCTTGTCCTCCTTGGCCGCACCGGTGGATTGTCCCTCATCCTTCAGCGGAGCGAGGGTTTTCAGCACATCAGCGGGGAGCTTGCCGGCG
>JBGKDR010000156.1:0-12022 GCA_042954225.1 Parasynechococcus sp. | reverse complement strand
GGGGGCCCAGAGAACGCCAGTGGATTGCCTGTCCTTGCCAGGTCCATGACTGGTGAATGCCCCAATCAAGGGGAGCCTGCTCGGCAGTCTGGAGGCACGTTGCAGGCAAGGCGCTGACTGATTCCGATCGTCACTATCGCGAAGGCGCTGCCGTGGTGGAGACAGGCCCGGGCTTTTTCCGTCCTGAGTCACGTCCAGCGAGGGATCTCTCCGTCTTGCTGGCGGCTCATCAGGCCATGCATCGCCAAAAGCCCCTGCGCTGGCTGGACCTGATGGCCGGTTGCGGGATCCGATCTCTGCGTTGGGGACTGGAGGCGGCCCCCCTGGCAGCGCAGGCTCCACAGATTGTTGTCAATGATGCCGATCCGGATCGATGGCCTTACCTGCAGCGCAACTTCGCCCCCCTGACCCAGTCAGCGCAACCTCTGCAGATCAGTGTGCGGGCGGCCGAGGCGGTGATGGCTCAGGCCTACCTGGATCAACAGACCTTTGATCTGATCGATCTCGATGCTTTCGGCAGTCCGGGAGCTCTGCTTCAACCTGCCCTACGCGTTCTTGCCTTTGACGGCATCCTCTTTCTGGCCAGCACCGATGGCCGCTCCCCGACTGGCCATGACCGCATTGGTGCCGTGCGGAATCTCGGCAGTTCTGCAAGGGTGCATCCGGCCAGTTGGGAACTGGCGTTACGTCAACAGCTGGGGCTTCTTGCCCGCGAGGCCTGGTTGCTCGGATGTGGCCTTGAGCCCTTATTGAGTTTCAGTGACGGTCGCACCTTCCGCATCGCCGTGCGACTGCGCAAACGCCCCAGTCGTGATGAGCTGGCGCAGCTGGGCTTGCTGGCCCGCTGTGAGGCCTGCGGAGCGCAGCAGCAGCAGAGCATGCTCCGCCTGCGAGGTTGGCCATCCTGTGACTGCCCTGCCGGTTCCGGTCGTTGGGCCATTCACGGACCGTTGTGGCTGGGTCCCCTGCAGACCACTGAACTGCTGAGGCAGCTGATGGCTTCCCCGGTTGTGACCGGCCCTGCAACAAAGCGGTTGCTGACGCGACTTGAGCAGGATTCCGGCGCGTTGCCGACGGTCTGGTCCACCGCAGAAATCGCCAAGAGGCTGAGGCTTGCAGGACCACCTGTTACAGCAGTGGTTGTTGAGGCTCTGCAGCGCAGTGGCCACGAAGCGGCCATCAGCGGGGTGATGGCCGGTCAGATCAGGACGGACGCGTCGCTGACCGAGCTGTTACAGCTTTGCCGCGTCCTGGGCGGGGAAGCATTTAAATAGTCGACGTCTATGGATTGCCCTGAATCATGGCTTCGGAAATTTTCGGTACTGCCGCCATCTTCTGGGTCCTGATCCCCGTCGGTCTTGCAGGTGGAGCTCTTCTGCTCAAGCTGCAGGGAGACTGAAGATCGAATCACCGCAGGAGCCTGAAGACCTCTAGGCTCCTCGCTTGCATTACGAGACCCCATGCAGGTTCTGGTGGTGGGTGGTACGGGCACCCTGGGGCGCCAAATCGCTCGCAAGGCCCTTGACGCCGGACATCAGGTGCGTTGCATGGTCAGAACGCCGCGTAAAGCGTCATTTCTTCAGGAATGGGGTTGTGAGCTCACCCGTGGGGATCTGCTCGAGCCAGCCAGCCTGGATTACGCCCTCGACGGTGTCGATGCCGTCATCGATGCGGCCACCAGTCGTCCGACCGATCCTCAGAGCGTTTACGTCACCGACTGGGACGGAAAGCTGAACCTGATCAGAGCCTGTGAGCGTGCGGGTGTCAAACGCTTCATTTTTCTCTCACTGCTGGGAGCACACCGTCACCGGGATGTTCCCCTGATGGACATCAAGGCCTGCACTGAGAACCTGCTGGAGGCCTCCGATCTCGATTACACGATTCTTCAGGGCGCCGCCTTCATGCAGGGGGTGATCAGTCAGTTCGCCATTCCTGTTCTTGAAAGCCAGACGGTCTGGGTCAGCGGAAGCCCCACGTCCATCGCCTACATGAACACCCAGGACATGGCTCGTTTTGCGGTGGCATCCCTGGAGCGGAGCGAAACCATCCGAGGCACCTTCCCTGTTGTGGGACCCAAGGCGTGGAATACAGGTGAACTGGTTCAACTTTGTGAACGTTGCAGCGGGAAGTCGGCGCGGGTCTTCAGGGTTCAACCTGTGTTGATTCGTTTGATGCAGGGACTGGCCTCCTTCTTCGAACCATCGGTCAACGTTGCCGAGCGTCTGGCTTTTGCAGAGGTGACCGGTGGTGGTCAGACGTTGGATGCCCCCATGGGACCGAGTTACGCCGCGTTTGATCTCGACCCTGACGAAACCACGGATATGGAGAGCTACATCCGTGAGTACTACGACACCATCCTTAAGCGTCTGCGCGAGATGGAGGCTGACCTTGACAAGGACGCCAAGAAGAAGCTGCCGTTCTGATCGAAGCAATTCCTCCAGTTCAAATGTACTGATGACTTGCTAGTCTGGCTGTGCCGTGGTGCGTTAATCGATGTCCATCGCTCAAGTCAAAAATCTGCAGCGTCGGCTCGATAACCTCAATCGAGAAGCTGAATCCGAACTGACCAAGGTCTGTGGTCATGAGCTCTGGCGCTCTCTCGGATTCGATGCTTTTGACGGTCTTGATGATGTCGATAAGCGGGCCTCGGCGAACTACTACTACGGGCAATGGCAGACCGTGCGTGAACTGCAGGACGCCTTGGGCTGACCTCTGGGTGACGATGGCTCCCTGGTCATAACGTTGGCCATCGCTTTTCAGTCGAAGTCTGATGTCGTCTTGCTGCAGTTCTGAATCTCTGGATCAGACCCGGGCCGTTGACGATCGTTACGGCGCAGCAGCACTGGAGCGTGAGGCATGCCTGTGCACCCCAGTTGGCTTCGATCCGGAGCTGCTGAAGGTGCTGCCTGATGAGGTGGTGGAGCGTGATTACGGCTGTGGTGATCCCACCCGTTGGGTGCGCAGTGGTGATCGCGTCCTGGATCTGGGCAGTGGCAGCGGAAAGAACGCCTTCATCTGTGCGCAGATTGTGGGCCGTGAAGGACGCGTCGTTGGTGTGGACCGCAACGCCGACATGCTGGCTCTGTCCCGCGGGGCTGCGCCGGTTGTGGCCGAGGCCATCGGCTATTCCAACGTCGAGTTCCGGGAGGGTGCCATTGAAGCTCTGGAGTCATCGGGGACGGATGGAGTGCCTTTGGTGGCCGATGCCAGCGTTGATGTGGTGTTGAGCAACTGCGTGCTCAATCTGGTGAATCCTTCAGCCCGCGATCGTCTGCTGGACAACATCCGCAGAGTGCTGGCCCCTGGTGGCCGCGTGGCAATCAGTGACATCGTCTGCGATCAGCCCGTCCCTCTGCATCTGCAGCAGGATGCTGACCTCTGGAGTGGTTGCATCAGTGGCGCCTGGGAGGAGCAGGCCTTTCTCGACGCCTTCCGGTCACTCGGCTTTGAACAGGTCGCTTACGCCGACCGCAGCGTTGAACCGTGGAAGGTGGTTGAAGGAATTGCGTTTCGAGCCGTCACCCTCGTCGGTGTCCTCCCTGGGAGCCGTAGTTCCTGTTGTTGACCAATTGGTGCAGTCGTTTGCTCTCGTCGGGTCGAACCAGGCGCCACTGGCCTGGTTTGAGCTGGTCAAGCCTGAGCGGTGGCCCGCCATCCATCAGATCGATCTGACTGCGCACCAATCGCAATGTCGGCAGTCCCACTGCTGCTGTCATGCGGCGGACCTGTCGGTTTCTGCCCTCCGTGAGCGAGAGCTCCAGCCAGCTTGTGGGGATCGACGCCCGGACGCGGATCGGAGGAATGCGTTCTGGTAACCCTGGATCCTCACTCCCCTGGAGCCAACGGACTCTGGCGGGGCGTGTCGGTTTGCCCTGTATGACAACCCCGTTGCGCAAAGCCAGGAGTTGCTCCGGTTGTGGGACACCCTCCACCTGGACCCAGTAGCTCCGCCAGTGGCCAAAACGTGGGTCGGTGAGTCGTTGCTGCAGGCGTCCATGGCTGGTCAGCAGGAGCAGACCTTCACTGTCTGCATCCAGACGTCCCGCGGCGTAGACCTTGGGCACATCGATGAACTCGGCCAGACACCTCCAGCGGCTGTTCGGCTCGGGAGTGAATTGACTCAGCACCCCATAGGGCTTGTTCAGCAGCAGGGTGGTCAAGTCAACTGGCGTTTTCGCGGGCTTTCCACAGATTGACAACTCCGATCGAGATCAGCAGCAGACCGAGGTCCATGCTTAATGGTGGAAGGATCATCGGTGGAGCGGCTGCAGCGTCGGAGCTTAGTGGCCGCGACTGTGTTGTGGGGCCCTATCCCTGCCCGCCTAATGTGGAAGTCAATTGGATGACTTCAGCGGCGCATGATCGAGACCTCGGGTGTGATTGAGAAGGAACAAGGCAATGGGTTCTATCTGGTCACTCTTGAGCAGCCGGCAGGCCACCAGTGCCTGTGCCGTGCCGCTGGCAAGCTGACCAAATTCCGCATCAAGTTGCTGGCGGGCGACAAGGTTCTGGTGGAAATCAGTCCCTACGACCTGACCCGTGGACGAATCACCTACCGGGAGCGCAATGCCGGTGCTCCGGGCGGACGTCCCGGCGGCAATCGTCCCGGTGGTCCTCGCCGTCGCTGATCAGGCCGGCACGCCCAAGAGCGCTTCGATCGCGTCCTTGAACACGCTGCGCTGTTTGACGCCGCGCCACTGCTGCACCATCGCCTTGCGGTGGAAGAGTTGAACGGTTGGTGTGCCATTCACACCAGCCTGTTCGGCGATGTCCTGATCGGTTTCGATGTCGATCACCACGGCCTGGGCGGCACCATCAAGGTCGTTGATCACCCGCTGCAGCTGTGGCTTCAGCACGTGGCAGGGCCCACAGGTCGGGGAGGTGTAGACGACAAGAAGAGGCTTGTCACTGTCGTGGTAAAGCTTCCGCAGCGCGAAACTCCCCTTCTGCCAGAGGCCGTTCGGGTCGTAGCTGGTTTCCGTTGTGACATCAACGTTGGTCGGCAATTCCGCTTTGCCGGGTTCAACGCTGTCGCGGTGCACGAGGGTGGCCAGATCGTGGTGGGTCAGCCAACGCTCGGCGGCGAGGGCGGCCTTGCAACCGCTCCCTGCTGCTGTGATCCCTTGGCGCCACTCAGAATCTGAGACATCCCCTGCAGCAAACACGCCTTCCAGTGAGGTTTCAGGACGGCCGGAGGGGGTGCTCAGGTATCCCTTGGCGTCCAGCTCAACCTGGCCACGCAGCAGATCCGTATTGGGCGTGTGCCCGATGGCATAGAAGAGGCCTCGGACGGCAAGATCTGTCTGCTGGTCTGACAGACGATCACGCAGTGTCAGTGTTTGCAGCCAGCTGTCCCCGCTGACATCAACAATTTCACTATTCCAGTGAACGGTGATCATGGGATTGGCCGTGACGCGATCGGCCATGGCGGCACTCGCCCTCAGGCGGTCGGAACGGACCAGAAGATGGACATGGCTGCCGTACTTGGTGAGATAAACAGCTTCTTCACAGGCGGAATCTCCCCCGCCGACCACAGCCAGTTCCTCGTTGCGGAACTGCGGTGTTGCACCATCGCAGATGGCGCACGCACTGATGCCACTGCTCCAGAACTTGTCTTCCGAGGGCACTCCCAGCCTGTTGGCACGTGCACCTGTGGCAATGATCACCGCGTGGGTTCTGATGCTGCGTCCTTCCACCTCAATCCGATAAGGGCGCTCGCTGAGATCGATGGCGTCGGCGTCAGCTTCCAACAGATGTGTGCCCCAGCGAATGGCCTGTGCCTTCATCAGGTCCATCAGATCCGGACCGAGGACACCGTCCGGAAATCCAGGAAAGTTCTCAACGTGCGTGGTGGTCATTAGCTGACCTCCGGGAATCCCGCCCCGTTCGTACCCAGTGATCAGCAAAGGGTGGAGATTGGCGCGTGCGGCATAAATCGCGGCTGTGTAACCCGCGGGTCCGGACCCGACGATGACGAGATTTTCGATTTGCTCGGAGACGTGCCCGGCCGTCATCTGCTTATGCGGAGTGAGTATGAGTTAAGTCTAGGGGGTGGAGCTGCTGATCCGAAGGCAATAAAAAGAGGGGCAATTGTCGCCCCTCATTGAATCTTAAGGAAGTCTTAAGTTTTTGAGAATGTCTTTGTCTACTTGATGTGGTGACGTTTCCGCGGTTGGCGAGGCACTGTCATGACATTGGCTTCAAGCATGGCGTCGTCTTCGCCAATGCAAGTGATCCATTCGCAGAACTCCTGCGTGAGGGCGTAGCTGTCCTCATAGCGCTCTTCCTTGTCCAGGACAGCAATTCGGGTGGATACCCAGCTGGTAGCAACGATGACCCGACGTTCGATTGCAGCGTCCATGGGCTCTCCTCTGCTGTGATCAGGTTGATCGGTCGGATGCCCCAAAAGGGACAACACTTCGAAGAAGTTCGCATTTTTCTACGCGGAAAGATGTTGCCTTTGCTTCAAAAAAGAGGGGAGCTGCGGCGTCTTCATCTTGATCACTGCCCCTGCGCCATCCTCCACGGCCTCCAGGGGCAGCGTCGGACCGCGGAGTGCCATTGAGCTCTCGGTGCCGAGGCTGTCATCAATCTCCTTGGGACGGAGGATGTATGGCTCCGCGATGGACCAGGTGCGCGCGTAGTCCATCAGCAGGGGATCCGCTGGAGCGAACACCAGCGATGGATGGCGAGGGATCGGTTCAGAGGCCGCGAGCTCGGGTGTCATGCGAACCGCTCGCGTAATCCCCTGCAGGAACCGGGTGCGTGTGACCACTGTCGTGAGATAGGCGATCACACGAAGCCGTGGTGCATCAAAGCCTTCCGCACACATGTCGATGCTGACCAGCCAATCGGCCTGACCGCTCTGGAACTGGTGCAGAACCTTGGCTGCTGAGGGATTTTGCGAATGCACCAGGTCCACAGCATTGCCGTCCTGCTCGAGCAGTGCGGTGATGGCCTCGGCATGGTCGATGTCCCGGGCGATGACGAGACCGGCAGCCTCAGCATGCGTCTCGCGGATTCGTGCCAGACCCTGCTGGGCCTCCTCGAGCACCTGCCGGCCGATGCTGTTCTCGTCTTCGAGGCCGACAGCTCGGCGCAGATTGCGGGCTCGCCAGCTTTCACGCTGTTCAGCGGACAGGGGAGACACGTCGCGGTCCGGGTCTCCCTCACGGCTGTGTTCAACCCATCCGTCCTGAAAGCGGAAATCCAGTGGCCGCACGTCTCCACTGGCGATCAGCTCTCGGGGTTCCACGGCAAGGTCGGGGTTGATCTGCTCCACCACCGCACCGTTCTGCACCGTCTTGATGCGCCGCGCCGCACAGAATCCGAGGTTGTCGGCTCGGAACGGTGTTCCCGTCAGCCCCATTCTCAGCCGACAGGGTTCGGTCAGTTCCAGAAAGCTGTCACCCCAGGCCGTCTGGTCCAGGGCATCCGGGTCCACGCCCAGGTGGTGGGCCTCGTCGGCGATCGCAAGACAGCGGGATCCGCACCAGAGATCCAGCTCGGCCTTGACACGACTCAGGTGACGTCCTGCGCCTTGGTATGTGAACAGCAGTCCATCGACATCACCACCGGGTGGCTGAGGGGACCATGGTTCAAGACGCAGGCCAAGGCGTTGGCAGGCCATCAGCCATTGGCTTTCGATGGAGGTGCGATGGCAGAACACCAGGAAGCGGTCGAGTCGCCCCTCCCGCTGCATGATCTGGAAACCAAGCAATGCCCCCAGGGTCTTCCCTGCTCCGGGGCCAGCGAACACCAGCAGATCACGGCTGGTTGAGCTGTTCGGCTCCAATCTGCGGCGCAGCAGCTGGATCAGTTGCTGTTGCCACAGACGAGGACGGATGGCGCTGCCACTGCTCGTGGGTTCAGACCCTGGGACGGCAAAGGAGGGGAGGCTGATGAGGGCTGGAACGGGATGCGCCTTTGTACCGGGTCCGATCCGCTTTGGCACCTCCCTGATCCAGTCAGGTGTTCACCCAGAACCGACGTGATTCAGAGCGCTTCGGCGTGGTTGATCACGAGTCGCTCCACTTCGATCAGAGCGTCCTCCGCAGCGGATCGAGCGGTGTCGAAGTCACCGTTTGCAGCAGTCATCAGTTGCTGTGCCAGCCGATCCAGCAGCTCCTGGCGTCGTTCGTCGAGCATCGCCACGATCTCGTTTTCCACCAGGGTTCGAACGGCCTGAATGCGCAGATCGTCTGCCGAGGCTTCGGCGAAGGTTCCTTGCACCAGCTCCTGAATGAACAGGCGGTGCACCTCACTGCTGCGTAGAAAACTTTCGGTGGCATTGATGATCCCGTCCACCAAGGTGCGATCGGGTTCGGATTCACGCTCGTTGAGTTTGAACTCCCAATCCAGATGCCGGCGTTGCCACCCGGCGGCGTGCAGGCTCGGCATCACGCTTTGCGAGAACGTGTCGACCGAGATTTCGTAGATCCGTTCGGCCAGACGTTCGCACCAGTCCCGTCCGTGGGTCTCCAGGGTGTCGTGCATGGCACGGCGTTCCACGGAGTGGCCACCGTGATGGCTGTGGCAGATGCCGTCGGGACACTCGATTGCACTGAGACCCATGGGGATCAGGAACAGGTGGTCTCGACTTAGCCAGATCCCTGCTGGCGTCGGGAATCCTTCAGAAAAACTCCAAATCCAAGAGGGCGACCTCGTAATCTCACTTGGGTCGGTGGATGTGTTCGCCTTGCCCAGACTTCTGATACCGGTGGAGTCGCTGCCGGGGGAAACCCGAGTCGCGGCAACGCCCGATACGGTCAAGAAATTCGTTTCACTCGGCTGCAGTGTTGCCGTCGAACGCGGGGCCGGTGCATCGTCCGGGTATCTCGACGATGCCTATGCCGCCCAGGGAGCTGAACTGGTCGCTCCCGGTGATGGGTCGGCCTGGTCACAGGCGGATGTCTTGCTTTGCGTTCAGAGTCCCTCTGCAAACGCCTTAGGCCGTCTTCGTCGCGGAGCGCTGGTGGTTGGCCTGCTTGCCCCTTACGCCAATGAGGAGTTGGCGGCCTCGATGGCTCGCACGGGGCTGTCCGCCATGGCGCTCGAACTGCTGCCGCGGATCAGCAGGGCGCAATCCGCTGATGCGCTGTCCTCCCAGGCCAACATCGCCGGATACAAGTCGGTCTTGCTGGCTTCGGCAGCCCTCGATCGTTACTTCCCGATGCTGATGACGGCAGCGGGAACCGTGCAGCCGGCCAAGGTTGTCATCCTCGGTGCCGGGGTGGCCGGGTTGCAGGCGGTCGCCACGGCTCGTCGTCTCGGTGCTGTTGTGTATGTCAGTGATATCCGCCCTGCGGTGAAGGAGCAGGTGGAATCCCTCGGAGCACGTTTTATTGACCCACCCGAGCTGGAGGACAAACCCTCCGAGTCCGGTGGATACGCCAAGCAGGCGTCCGATGCGTTCCTGGCTGCCCAGCGTCAGCAGTTGTCCGACCAGCTCTCGGAAGCCGACGTCGCGATCTGCACCGCTCAGGTCCCCGGTCGCCGTGCCCCTCGCTTGATCAGTGAGGACATGCTGGATCGGATGCGTCCCGGTGCGGTGGTGGTTGACCTGGCCGTTGCCCAGGGTGGCAACTGTGCTGACACGGTCCCCGGTGAGACCGTGGTCCGCAAGGGCGTGAAGCTGATCGGCGGCAACGATCTGCCCTGCTCGGTTCCCAACCACGCCAGTGCGCTCTACGCCAGAAACCTGGTGGCCCTCCTGGAACCCACGCTCAAGGACGGTGTGCTCACTCTCGACACGGACGATGAACTGATCGCTGGTTGTCTGATCGCTCAGGACGGAACCATCCGCCGCGGCGACGTTCTTACACCTGGAGCCAACTGATGTTTGTTGATTTTCTTTGGGTGCTGCTGCTGGGCAGCCTTCTCGGCCTTGAGCTGATCGGCAAGGTGCCTCCCACACTGCACACCCCTCTGATGAGCGGTGCCAATGCCATTTCAGGCATCACCGTTCTCGCCGCTCTCACAGCGATCATCAAAGCCGGGGACAACCCTGTTCTGTTGGTGTTGGGCTCCGTGTCCCTGGGCTTTGCCCTGTTCAACGTGATCGGTGGCTTTCTGGTGACTGATCGAATGCTGGCGATGTTCAGCCGCAAGCCTGCACGTAAGGAGAACCGCTGATGTCTGACCTTCTCAAATACGCGATCGAGCTGGTCGCGGTTCTGTTGCTTGCCCTTGGCATCAAGGGCCTGTCCAAGGTTCGATCCGCACGGGGGGCCAACCAACTGGCAGCCGTGGCCATGGGACTTGCTGTGCTTGGGCTACTGGTCAATTATCTCGGCACTGACGCAGGCATCTCAGCCCTCGCCTGGACCTGGATCATCGGAGGAACGGTGGTCGGAGGCGTTCTTGGTGCGATCACCGCCCAGCGCGTGCCGATGACGTCGATGCCGGAAACCGTTGCCTTGTTCAACGGTTGTGGCGGCATGTCTTCCCTGCTGGTCGCGCTCGCTGCAGCGCTCTATCCAGCCGCCCTCGATGCCGGTACTCCCGTCGCCCTGGTGTCGATCGTTGTCTCGGTGTTTGTCGGTGCCATCACCTTCACAGGCTCGATCGTGGCCATGGCCAAGCTTCAGGGCTGGCTTTCAACGCCGTCCTGGATGCAGAGCAAGGCGCGCCATGTGGTCAACATCGCTCTAGCGGTGGCGGCCCTTGTCGGTGCTCTCGAGATGCTGCGCAATGCTGACTCCGCAACCGGACTGTGGTTGCTGGTCGTGGCCTCCAGTCTTCTCGGTGTCGGTGTCACCCTGCCGATCGGCGGAGCTGACATGCCGGTGGTGATCTCCCTGCTCAACAGCTACTCGGGTGTTGCAGCAGCGGCCGCAGGCTTCGTGGTCGGCAGCCAGATGCTGATTGTGGCCGGCGCCATGGTTGGTGCTGCCGGCCTGATTCTCACGCAGGTGATGTGCAACGGCATGAACCGTTCGCTCGTCTCGGTTCTGTTCGGAGGTGCCTTGGGTGCCAGCGTGTCGTCCGGTGGCGGTGGTGGTGAGTACACGAACATCACCAGCTGCAGCGTCGAGGAATGTGCCCTGACCATGGAAGCGGCCGAACGGGTTGTGATCGTTCCTGGCTATGGCCTTGCTGTTGCTCAGGCGCAACACACCCTGCGTGAGGTCACCCGCGTTCTGGAAAGCGCTGGCATCGATGTGGCCTATGCCATCCATCCGGTGGCTGGACGGATGCCGGGCCACATGAATGTGCTCCTGGCGGAAGCGGATGTCCCCTATGAGCAGCTCAAGGAGATGGACCAGATCAACCCTGAGTTCCCCGCCGCGGATGTGGTTCTGGTGCTTGGGGCCAATGATGTGGTCAACCCCCAGGCCAAGAACGATCCCCAATCGCCCCTCTACGGCATGCCGGTTCTCGACGTGCAGGAGGCCCGCACCGTCTTCGTGGTCAAGCGAGGAATGAGTGCCGGTTATTCCGGCATCAAGAATGATCTCTTCGAACTGGCCAACACCTCGATGGTGTTTGGTGATGCGAAGAAGGTTCTGGGCGACCTGCTGGTCGAACTTAAGGATCTGGGTCTCGGCAAGAAGTGATCGCCTCCGGCGCCCATGACCCCTGGCTGCAGAAGCAGCTGGGGGTTTTGCCGTTTCAACAACGCTGGCCCTGGATAGGCGGCGACCTGCAGACGCTTCGAGACACCATTCGACCGGTCCGATTTCCTCCTGATCAGGGACAGCCTGTTCAGATCGATGTGCCGGCACTGACCAGTGGAGCCGCTGAGGCGGGCCAGTTGCTGGCGCTGCTGGATGTCCCGTCAGGTCCTCCGCTCGGATTGGTGTTATTGCTGCATGGTCTGGGTGGTTCCAGCTCCCGCGAGGGGCTGAGGCGCATGGGCCTGGCCCTTCAGGCTGCAGGCTTTGCGGTGTTGCGCCTGAACCTGCGTGGAGCCGATCCCGGTCGCCATCTGGCAGGGGGAACCTATGCAGCCCGTTGCAACAGTGATCTTCTTCCGGTGATCGATCGGGCTCGGGCATTGGCAGACGGCAGGCCGTTGCTC
>JBGKDR010000155.1:0-1073 GCA_042954225.1 Parasynechococcus sp. | reverse complement strand
GATGATCGGGAAGGCCCCGCTGGAGAACACGTGGGCGATGCCCTTGGAGATCTGATCGAAGCTTTTTTCGTTATTGGCGGGAATCGTGAAGATGTCGCCGACGTCGCAGAGGGTGATCTGTTCCCGCAGATCCACGCCCATTTCGTAGTTGTAGGGCGTGTACAGCGCTGAGATCCGGCGGATCCCCTGGGGCCCGAAGCGCGTTCCGGGGCGATAGGTGGTGCCGCAATCGTGGGGCACACCGACGATGGCGACGTCGAAGTTGCCGACCTGGTTCACATCCTCCAGGTAGGGCGCCTTCATGAAGGTGTTGATGCCGGCGAAATGCGGCAGCTCACCACGGGAGAAGGTGGAGATGTTGCGGTCAACAATGCTCTCGGCCGCTTCAAGCCCGAAGCGCTTGGCCTGATCGACTTCCTGCTGCCAGCCGGTGAGGGGCAGCTTGCGTTCCTTCTCCAGTGCAGCCATGCCTTCGCTGGGATGCGAACGCTGAAACGCACCGGTGGGATCCGTGGGGGATGACATCGGAGGGGAGATGGTGTGACTGGCGGTCTCCCGGGCTTTTGTCCCTCCGTGCAGTCGGTATGACCGACCGAAACCTCTCGGACCAGTCATCCCCGAAGGGACCGGAACCCTAGGTTTCTCCGCACAGGCACTGTCTGCCGTTGCCGCACCTCCCCGTGGTGCGCATGGCTACACAATGCGCGTCAGCCGTCACAGCAGCGCGATCCGACCTGTGCTGCTGAGTTCAGGGATCCCAGCCAGCTCTGCAGCTGTTCGATGGCCTCCGGTTGGAGCCGGTAATACACCCAGCGACCGCTCTGGCGATCACGCAGCAGGCCGCAATCCTTGAGCACCTTCAGGTGGAAGGACAGCCGTGACTGGGCCAGGTCGAGTTCGTCGGTCAGGTCACAAACGCAGCGCTCCCCTCCGGCCAGGCAGGTGACGATCTGGAGTCGCAGGGGGTCCGCGAGAGCTTTCAGCAATGCCCTGGCAGCAGCTGCATCGATGGCGCTGGAGGCGGCGGTGGCGGAAGTCATCAGCTGAAGCGTTATCGGGACCCTATCGAGAAC
>JBGKDR010000154.1:0-10723 GCA_042954225.1 Parasynechococcus sp. | reverse complement strand
CCAATAACTACGACGTCACCGGGGCTGTCGACGTGTTCGAGAACGCTGGGATCGAGCTGAGCAAGGTCGTGATGGGGGCTCCGGCCTACACCCGCGCCTGGGGGAATGTCGCCGACGGCGGAAGCTTCGGCTACCAACAGCCCGGCGCTGGCCGTGATGCCACCGGGTCGTTCGAGGCCGGCGTCTACGACTACAAGGATGTCCTCAACGATGTGGTGACGGGGACGCGCAACCTTTACTGGGACGACGACAACAAGGCGGCGTTCCTCTACGACGGGGACGAGTGGAGTTCGATGGAGACCACCGCCACCATTGCCGGTAAGGCGGCCTACGTGGAGGAGAAGGGGCTGGGCGGAATGATGTTCTGGGCCCTCAGCAACGACGCTGAAGGCGAGGCCAGCCTTGTGGAAGCTGCCGATGACCTGCTGCGCCAGGGGGCGAGCTATGCCGAGGTGATCGGACGTGCCCCGGAGTTTGACGCGATTATCGGCGGCAACGGTGATTTCAGTCTGTCGGATTTCACCGGTCTGGCCTGATCCGCCTCTCCCTCATTCCCTCCCTCAATGAGGGAGGGTTTTGTCTGTGATCAGCCCTTGCGGAACTCGATCAAGCGCGAGAAGTAGAAGGGGGCCTTGTTGAGGCTGCGGCGCACCAGCTTGAAGCCGCAGGCTTCGGCTGCTTTCACGATGCCGTCTTCCTTGAGGGTGTAAGCCCGGGTGGTTTTGCTGGGGCCGGGGAACAGCTGGCCGATGCCCTTCAGCAGCGCCAGCAGCGGCGTGTACGGCGCAAAGCTCACGATCAGCCGCTCTTCGGTGAGGCTGCAGAGATGTTTCACCATCTGCTCGGCAGGCTCCTGGGGGTAATGGATGAACACATCCAGGCAGCACACTGTGTGGAAGGAGCCGCTCAGGCTTTCCAGGTCGCTGGCGAAGAAATTGAGCTTGGCCATGTCGAGGCCGGCCTCACGGGCCCGGCGCTCCGCTTCCTGGGCCATGGCTTCAGAAATGTCGCTGGCGTTGATCGAGCCGGCACCCATCGCTGCCAGAGGAAGGCTGAGGCTGCCCACGCCGCAGCCGGCATCGCAGAAACTCACGTCGCTGAGTTCACCGCTCCCCTGGATCCAGGCCAGCACTTCATCCACGGTCTTCTGGTGACCGATGCGGATGTTGCGCTGCACCTTGTTCACGTCATCGCTGTCGCTGTAAATGCGGTTCCAGCGGTCGAAACCGGTGGTTTCGAAGTAGCCCTTCACCTCCTTCTTCTCGGCCTGTTTCTGCTCCAGCAGCTGATCGGTGGCCATCAAGGGGAGGGGGCGGTGTCGGCGGGATCTTAAGCAGCGCAGACCCAATCCAGGGCGTTGCCGTGCAGCGTCCAACGCAGCAACGTCGCCAGGGGTTGGCCGATCAGGGTGCCTTCCAGGGAACCCTCCGGATCGATGAACTGGCGTGGTGCCTGGGTGGCGCTCCAGATCGCCGCGCTGGGCTCCCCGCTCCAGGCGGCCAGGCGTCGGACTCCCTCCAGCTGAGGCAGGGTCACGCCGGCCAGGGTCCCATCCTCGAGGCGGCAGGTGCCGTTTCTGACCTGAAGCACCCGCTCATCCCAGCGGTGATCCCCATCGGCCAGGCCATAGGGGGCCAGGGCATCGCTCACCAGCACGATCTGCTCCGGCGCCAGCCGTTGCAGAAGCACGGCCATCGTCGGATCCACGTGCACACCATCGGCGATCAGCCCGAGGGCAATCCCGCCCCGCCGGCAGGCCTCCCCCAGCGGCCCCGGTGCCCGGTGATGCAAGCCCGGCATCGCGTTGAAGGCATGGGTCAGCATCCCGACCCCCTGGTCAAAGGCGCGCGTCGCGTCGTCGGCGTTGGCGGCGCTGTGCCCCAGGGCCACCCGGATGTTGAGCTCGCGGCAGCGCGCAATCACCGCATCGGTCCCCTTCAGTTCCGGGGCGAGTGTCACCAGGGCGATTTCGCGTTCAAAACCACCGATGCGTGCCTCTAGCGCCTCGAGGCTTGGGGCGGCCAGGTGCTCCTGGGGGTGGGCTCCGCGACGAGTGGCGGCCAAAAAGGGCCCTTCCAGGTGCGCCCCCAGCAGTCGACAGCGTCCGTCCTGATGGTTGTCGCGCGCACGGCGGAGCACCCCTAGGGCCTGGCGCAGGGGGGCCACGCCGCAGGTGACAAGGGTTGGGGCGATCGCTTCCACACCATCGCGCCAGAGCAGCTCCAACAGCTCCAGCAGCCGAGGCAGGTCGGCATCGGTGAGTTCCGGGAACGCCAGCCCCAGGCCCCCGTTGATCTGCAGATCAATGCCCCGGGGGCTGATCCAGTCCCCTCCCCAACTCACGCCGGCCCGTTGCTCGCCATCCGCCATGGGCCGGATGGCGCAAATCCTGCCCTGGGCATCGAGGTCGAGGCAGTGCATCGTTTCAGCCTCATGCCCGAGCGGGCTGGGAAGGCGCACGTCGGTGATCCGTCGCATCCCTGCAGGCCGTGGAGGACGATGGCAGTCTTGCTGCTCTTGGCCGTGACGACAGTGCTTCCTCGTGTGGCGGTAGTGATGGGCAGTGATTCCGATCTGCCCACCATGGAGCCCGCCGCAGCGATCCTTCGGGAGCTGGGGGTGTCGGTGGAGGTGCGGGTGCTGTCTGCCCACCGCACGCCCCTGGAGATGGTGACGTTTGCCCAGGGGGCCCGCGATCAGGGATTCGGCGTGATTGTGGCCGGAGCCGGTGGTGCCGCCCACCTGCCCGGCATGGTTGCGGCCCTCACCACCCTCCCGGTCATCGGCGTTCCGGTGCAGAGCAGGGCGCTGTCCGGGGTGGACTCACTCCATTCGATCGTGCAGATGCCCGGCGGGATTCCGGTGGCCACGGTGGCCATCGGCGGTGGTCTGAATGCCGGCCTGCTGGCGGCGCAGATCCTGTCGGTGGCGGATGCCGACCTCGCCAGCAAGCTCGAGACCTACCGCAGCAGCCTTCACGATGCTGTGGTGGCCAAAGATGCCCGGCTGGTTGACCTGGGCAGCACCGATTACCTCGCCCAGATGAACCGATGAGATCCACCCTTCGTGCCACGGTGTTGCGCACGCTGTTGCCAGCGGTCGTGCTTTATGCAGTGGCGTTGATCTGGAGTGATGCGGAGGGCATCAGCGCCAAATTCGTGTTGCGGGACCTGGCCCAGTCCTGCGATGCCCCCCTTGGCAAGGGCTTCCTCTCCAGCGTGGGCTACCTGCTGTGGATGGCCGCCGCCGCCATCGCCCTGTTCGCGGCCTCGACCCGGCAGATTCAGGGGTCAGTGGTGAACCGCCAGTTCGCCTTCTGCGGCGGTGGCTTTTCGCTCTGGTTGTGTCTGGATGACATGTTCCTCGTCCACGATCGCTACCTCGGCGAGGCCTTCCTTTACGTCACCTATGCGGTGTTCACAGGGTTGCTGCTGTTCCGTTTCCGAGGGCCGCTCCGGCGCTTCGGGGGGGATTCGTTTCTGTTGGCGGTCGTTCTCCTGGGCGCGTCGGTGCTGACCGATGCCCTGCAGGGCCTTTGGCCGGACTCCTACGAAACGGTTCAGATCGTTGAGGAAGGGTTCAAATTCCTGGGGATTGCGGCCTGGCTGTCGTTCTGGTGCCATTACGTCAGTGCTTCGTCCAAACCGGTGCCCCTTGAGCAGACCTGAGCCCACCGTGAGCACCCGGCCATGACGACCTGGCCGAGTTGGCTGCGGCTGGGCCTGGTCCTGCCGGTTCTGGCGCTCAATGCCTTCGTTTTGAAGCGTCTCCTGGTGCAGTTGGCTCCCTTCCCGGGGCTGTTCCTCACCGCCGCACTGATTGCCTTCCTGCTGGACATTCCCTGCCGCTGGCTGGCCCGCCGTTGGATCTCTCGCCCCCTGGCGATCGTGGCGGTCGTGCTGCTCACGATCGGTCTTCTGGTGCTGGCGGCCCTGACGTTGGTTCCACTGTTGGTGGACCAGCTCAGCCAGCTCATCAGCGCCTCACCCGCTCTGTTGACGGCTGCCGAGCAATGGATTGACCAGAGCCAGGCCTGGGCGGTGGACCATGGACTCCCCTCGGATTTCGCTGATCCAAGCAGCGATCTGATCTCGCAGTTCAGTCGCCTGGCGACCCAGCTCAGTCGACGCTTACTGGGCGTCCTCGGGGCCACGGTCGGCATCACGATCAATCTGGTGATCGTGCTCGTTCTGGCGGTGTTCCTGCTGCTCGGCGCCGATTCGATCACCGCAGGATTGGCGCAGTGGTTGCCGGAGCAGTGGCGCGGTCTGGTGACATCCACCCTGGAGCGCACCTTTCGTGGATACTTCGCCGGTCAGGTGGTGCTGGCTCTGATTCTGAGCGGCGGGCAACTGCTGGTCTTCAGCGTCCTGCAGATCCCCTATGGCGTGCTCTTCGCCGTGCTGATCGGGTTCACCACCCTGATCCCCTATGCCAGTGCCCTCACCATCGTCGTCGTCAGCGCGATCCTGGCGGTGCAGGACCCGACGATGGCCTTGGAATTGCTGGCGGCAGCCATCGTTGTCGGTCAGGTGGTGGATCAGGTGATCCAGCCGCGATTAATGGGGAGCATCGTCGGTTTGCAGCCCGCCTGGTTGTTGATCGCTCTGCCGATCGGCTCACGCATCGGTCAGCTCTGCGGGGTGGGCGATCTTCTGGGGTTGTTGCTTGCGGTGCCGGTGGCCAGCTGCATCAAAACGCTGGCCGACGCGGCACGGTCTGAGCTCAGGCCGTCGGAATCACACCTTGGTCTTCCAGAGCCTTGATCACGACCTGCACGGACTCAGCCAGGTCCTGGCTGCCGGTGTCGATCGACAGTTCCGGGTTCTCCGGCGCTTCGTAGGGGCTGGAAATCCCGGTGAACTCCTTGATCACACCGGAACGGGCCTTGGCGTAGAGACCTTTGGGATCGCGGGACTCACAGACCTCAAGGTCGGCAGCGCAGAAGATTTCGAGGAAATCACCCTGCTCCACCAGCTCGCGAGCCTTGTCGCGGTCGGCTCGGAAGGGGGAGACAAAGGCGGTGAGCACGATCACACCGGCGTCCAGGAACAGCTTGGCGACCTCCCCGATCCGGCGGATGTTCTCCTCGCGGTCTGCATCCGAGAAGCCGAGGTCTTTGCAGAGGCCATGGCGCACGTTGTCGCCATCGAGCACATAGGTCGCCAGGCCGCGCTCGAACAGGGCGGCATTGACGGCGTTGGCCAGGGTGCTCTTGCCGGAACCCGAGAGGCCGGTGAACCAGAGGATCGCGCTGCGGTGGCCACGCTTCTCAGCCCGGTCGCCTCTGCCGACGGAGGCCTGGTGCCAGGCGATGTTGGTGGAAGCACCCTTGTTGGTGAGCTCTCCGTAGGTGGGGCTGGCGGTCATGGCTACGGCCTTAGGTGGCGGCCATTCTCCCCTAACCCCCAGAGCGCTTGGGTCGGTAGCCCTCCTTGCTCAGCAGCTCGAGGGTCAGCTCCACCTGATCGCCCTGCAGCTCGATCACACCATCTTTGGCGGTGCCACCACTGCCGATCCGTGTTTTCAGTCGCTTGAGCAGGGCCTTGAAACCGGCGGCATCGAGCTCCAGTCCTCGAATCACCGTCACCGTCTTACCGCCCTTGCCACCCCGTGTGGGTTGCACCCGCACCATCTGCTGAGATTTGGGTGTGGGTTCCGCCGCCGGTCCGCTCGGTCGCTGCAGACTGTCAGCGCTGCTGAATTCCTGCCAGCCGCCTTTGGGCATCCCACCCGTCGCAAGTGCCTGCATTGTCAATGACCAACGCCGATGCCTCTCCACGCTGGGCTGATTCCAGCCGCGGTCTCGGGCGTCTGATCGAGAGCCTGATCGGCATTGGTGTGTTGCGGCGACCGTTGTTCTTCCAGGCGCGGCAGTTGATCATCCGAACGGCGGAACGTAACGGCATTCCCTGGCGCCAACGTCGGGAGGACCTGCGCGTCGCTGCGCAACCGCTGGTGGCGGACAGCACCAGCCCTGGGGTGCAGCCACCCGACTATTACCTGGCCCGTTTTCACGCCTACGAGCAGGGCAACCTCTGCTGGCAGGCCGCGGCGGAGGCGGAGCAGGCCACCGATGCGATGGCCCTGCGGGTCTGGCCAGACCAGCAGCTGACGCCCGCCGCTGCCCAGACGAAGTTGCGAGATGCCATCCACGCCGCAGTGGAGCCTCTGCTGAGCGGTCGGTTGCAGCGTGTGCTGGATCTGGGCTGTTCCGTGGGCGTCAGTACCCAGGCGCTGGCGCGCTGGTTGAACCACCGTGCCGATCAGCGTGCTGAGCCGCGTCCCGCTCTGATCGGTCTGGACCTCTCCCCCGACATGCTCGCCGTTGCCCGGGTGCGGGATGGCGATGGTCTGGTTTCGGAGTGGCGCCATGCCGCTGCGGAAGCCACCGACTTGGAGGCTGCGTCCATCGACCTGATCAGCCTTCAGTTCGTCTGCCACGAGCTGCCGCAGCACGCGACCCGAGCTGTGCTCCAGGAGGCGGCGCGCTTGCTGCGGCCTGGAGGTGCGCTGGTGATGGTGGACCAGGACCCCGGGTCCTCGGTGCTGCAGCGTCTGCCGGCGCCGGTGGCGACCCTGCTCAAGAGCACGGAGCCCTATATCGAGCAGTACTTCGGCCTCGATATGCCCATGGTTTTGGAGCAGACAGGATTTCGTGATCTGCGCATCAGCGCCTGCGACCCGCGGCATCGCGTGATCGTCTGCTTACGCTGAGCCGACGCTCATCCGTGGCTCCGTGACCAGCACCCTGCCAAACGCCAGCCTTCCGGATCCGGCCAGCCTGCAGCCGGAGTCCCGGCCGGGAGCCCATGGCCGTTTCGGGCGCTTCGGCGGTCAGTACGTCCCCGAAACGCTGATGCCTGCCCTGGCGGAGCTGGAGACGGCGGCGGCTGAAGCCTGGAAGGATCCTGCGTTCACGGGTGAACTCAATCGTCTTCTCAAGAACTATGTGGGTCGGGCTACGCCCCTGTATGAAGCCGAGCGCCTGACGGCCCACTACCGGCGTGCCGATGGCGGTCCGCGCATCTGGCTGAAGCGGGAAGACCTCAATCACACCGGCGCCCACAAGATCAACAACGCCCTTGGTCAGGCTCTTCTCGCCCTGCGGATGGGCAAGAAACGGATCATTGCCGAGACCGGTGCCGGCCAGCACGGTGTGGCCACGGCCACGGTCTGCGCCCGCTTCGGTCTCGACTGTGTGATCTACATGGGTGCTGAGGACATGCGTCGTCAGGCTCTGAATGTGTTCCGGATGCGTCTGCTGGGGGCGACGGTGCAGCCGGTGACAGCCGGCACCGCCACCCTTAAGGACGCCACCAGCGAAGCGATCCGTGACTGGGTCACCAACGTTGAGTCCACCCACTACATCCTGGGCTCGGTGGCGGGACCGCACCCCTACCCAATGCTGGTGCGGGATTTTCACGCCGTGATCGGCGACGAGGCCAAGCAGCAGTGTCAGCAAGCCTTCGGTCGCCTTCCGGATGTGCTGATGGCCTGCGTTGGCGGGGGATCCAATGCCATGGGGCTGTTCCACCCCTTCGTCCAGGACACCTCCGTGCGTTTGATCGGCGTTGAAGCCGCCGGTGATGGTGTGGCCACCGGTCGCCATGCCGCGACCATCACCGAGGGTCGTGCCGGCGTGCTGCACGGTGCCATGAGCCTGCTGCTGCAGGACGGTGATGGCCAGGTGATGGAGGCTCACTCCATCAGTGCCG
This sequence comes from Parasynechococcus sp., assembly GCA_042954225.1. Classification (GTDB taxonomy): domain Bacteria; phylum Cyanobacteriota; class Cyanobacteriia; order PCC-6307; family Cyanobiaceae; genus Parasynechococcus. Next base: position 3,005 of record JBGKDR010000154.1, on the reverse strand, counting down.
GCCTGGATTACCCGGGTGTCGGACCCGAGCACAGCTATCTGCGCGAGATCGGTCGTGCTGAATACGCCGCGGTGACTGATGAGCAGGCCCTCGATGCCCTGCGCTTGGTCAGTGAGCTCGAAGGCATCATTCCTGCTCTGGAGACCGCCCACGCCTTTGCCTGGCTGGAGCAGCTCTGTCCCACCCTGCCCGAGGGCAGTGAGGTGGTGATCAACTGCTCCGGACGGGGAGACAAGGACGTCAACACCGTGGCGGACAAACTGGGCGACAAGCTCTGAGCGTCTGATCGCTCAGCTGAGGACCAGATCGAGGTGGCGGGCCACGCCTTGGACCGCCGCCCGAGCTGTCGCATAGGCCATCCGCATCGGTCCGAGCAGAGCAACCTGGCCCACCCCATCGTTGCCGCAGCGGTAGGGCGCCTGCACCACCGAACAGCTCTGCAGAGCCTGGTGGGGATGCTCCTCTCCGATCAGGACACAGGATCGATCGCTGTCACGCACCACGGCCCCAGGTTGTTCATCGATCAGCTCCAGCAATGGGCGGATGTCGCTGGTGGCTTGAAATTCGGGTTCGGCGATCAGGCGAGACAGACCGTGAACCACCAGGGGCTGATCTGAGGCCGCTGCGGTGGTTTGCAGTGCGTTTTGCAGCAGTCGACCAGTCTTCTGCAGTTGTGGCGGCAGGCTGTCCCAGTGAATTGGCCCATCCGTCAACTGCTGATCGGTCCAGCGCTCCATCGCCTTGAGTTCTGATTCGGCCCCATGGGGCAGGCGGAGATTGAGATGGCTGGCTCGACCACTGTCATCCACCAGCATCACCAGCAGGCGATCACCGCTGCGGACGAGACGGATCGCTTCAAGGGTGGAGCGCGGCTGGGCCGGTCGTGTGATCAGACACATCAGCCCGGTGAAGTCGCTCAGACGTCGGGCCAGCTGGATCAGCAGGTCATCGAGTGCCGCCCAGCGCAGACTCAGGCCGGTGAGCTCCCGCTCCAGGTGTTGCACGGCAATCCCCGGCTCCGGCAGCAGGCAGTCCACGTAGTGGCGGTAACCCAGCTGGCTGGGCACACGACCCGCTGAGGTGTGGGGTTGCATCAGCAGCCCCCGCCGCTCGAGCACCCCCATGGCCGACCGCACCGTCGCGGAGCTGACGGGGATGCCGAAGCGTTGCACCAATGTCTGGCTGCCGACCGGTTCAATCGTGTCGACGTAGTGGTGCACCGTGGCCTGGAGCACCTGTCGCTGGCGTGCGGACAGGGGCTTCATCAATAGCGGGGGACGGAGGGATCCACCTGCACACTCCAGGCCTCAATACCACCGTCAAGGTTCCATACCTCCAGCTCCCACGGCTGGTCCAGCAGCCACAGCCCAAAGTGGTGACTGCGCACGCCGGCATGGCAGAGCACGACGACGGGGCGGTCCTTCGGCAGTGCGTCAGGAAGCGTGCTGAGCCAGCTGCTGGAGTCACTCAGGGGCAGATGAAGCACAGGAAGGGGGAACGGGGCAATCTCCAGCTCCTGCGCTTCGCGCACATCCACCAGCAGCGGTTGGGGCCGTTCACTGCGCAGCCAGTCCTGCAGGTCCGGTGCACTGATCTGTTGGAGAGGCGTCCTGGTCATGGCGCCATTCTGCGGTGATGGATGAAGATGAGGCCATCTGACTTTGCTGGCCCATGAAGGCCCGCCCCTTCCTCACGGCGCTGGCTGGCGTGCTGCTCTCCCTGGTGCTTGTCACCAGTGGCTTGCTCTGGGGCATGAACCAGCGCAGCCCTCTGCGCCTGGCGAACCAACCGTTGGACCTTCCGCGAGCGGCCCGCTTCGTTCCACGCGATGCAGCCCTGTCTCTGCATTGGTTGCTCGATCCTGGACGTCTACCGGCCTATGTCCAGGCGGTCGCTCCGGCCTCGGAGCGTCGTCAGGCACGGACCGAGGCTCAACGTTGGAGGAATGGCGTTTTTGCGCTGGCGGGACTGGATTTCGAGGCGGAACTGGCCAGCTGGCTTGGCCCTGAACTCAGCCTGACCCTGATCAACGCCGCGGATCAGCCCGGGTGGGTCCTGGCCTTAACCAGCCGCGATACCGATGGCGCCAGGCGGTTTCTTCAGCGGTTCTGGCAGACCCGCAGCCTGGCGGGCGCTGATCTACAGATCAGCAGCTACCGCGGCATGGGCCTGATCAGCGCTCGGGGGACCGTCTCCGGCGCTCCGTCCCAGTCGATGGCCACCGCGCTGATCGACGACGATCTGCTGCTGCTTGCATCGGGTCGCGGCGTCCTGGAACAGGCTTTGGATGTCTCGCAGATCGCCGATCAGCACCAGCTGGGCGATGCCGGACTTCAGCAGCACCTGGCCCAGCTCGGCAGTGGCGTGGGTGTGCTCACGGCCTCACCCCGGGCCATGCAGACCTGGTTGCAGCTTCCCGCTGATCTCACCGACGATCCGGCGTTGGAGGGACTGATGGTCGCGCTTCGTCCGGATGGTCCGTCCCTGTCTGTGGATGGGGCGTTGCGGTTCCGTGAGCCCCTGGCGGTGGACGCCTGGCCGCGGCTGGATGATCTGCTGGCATCGGCCGGTGGGTCTGCCAGCTGGCTGGCGACATTGCAGAACCCCCAACGTCTGCTGGACACCGGCGAGCGCCATCCCCTGGCCCTCTGGCTTGGTCCGATCCTTCGGGCACAACTCACCTCAGCAGAAGTCCCGGACGTCATGGCGACGGAGGATCCCGGTCCGCTGCTCTGGCTGCAGCAATCCAAGGGCTGGTTGCTGGCCACGCGACGGGAGCAACCGGCTCTGGAGACCGTGACCCAGGATCTCGACACCCAGGGCCTCTCCCGGTCGGAGCTTCCCGTTGATGGGGAGCGCTGGCAGGTCTGGACCCGACTGGTGCGCCAGAGAGGGCGGACGGAGGGACTGGAGGCGCGGCTGGCCCTGGCACGCGCTGAGGGCACGGATCGCAACTGGTGGGGCGAGACCCTTGCTGCCCTCGGTCAACGCCGCGACACCCGATC
>JBGKDR010000153.1:0-8008 GCA_042954225.1 Parasynechococcus sp. | reverse complement strand
AGGCCGATGCCGATGATCGGCACCAACAGACAACCGATGATGTACACCTCACGGGGCTCGGCATCCACCAGGTTGGTGTGGTCGACCAGCTCTGCTTTTTCCTTGCCGAAGAAGATTTCCCGCAGCATCGAGAGCAGATAGATCGGCGTGAGGATCACGCCAACCGCGGCCAACCCGCAGATCACCACACGGAAGGGCAGGGTGTAGGCCTCATCAGTCGCGAAGCCGGCGAACACCATCAGCTCGCTGACGAATCCGCTCATCCCAGGCAGGGCCAGTGATGCCAGAGCGCAAACGGTCCAGAGCGCGAACATGATGCGCATCTTCTGGCCGACACCGCCCATCTCATCGAGCTGGAGGGTGTGGGTGCGGTCGTAGGTGGCACCCACGAGGAAGAAGAGGCTGGCCCCGATCAGCCCATGACTGATCATCTGCAGCATGGCGCCACTGGTGCCAAGGGCACTGAAGCTGCCCACGCCGATCAGCACGAAGCCCATGTGGCTGATCGAGCTGTAGGCGATTTTGCGTTTGAGGTTGCGCTGGGCGAAGGAGGTGAGGGCGGCGTAAATGATGTTGACCACCCCGAGAACGATCAGCAGAGGTGCGAACTGGGCGTGGGCGGCGGGGAGCAGTTCACAGTTGAACCGCAGCAGGGCATAGCCGCCCATTTTCAGCAGGATGCCCGCCAGCAGCATGTGGACGGGTGCTGTCGCTTCTCCGTGGGCGTCGGGCAGCCAGGTGTGGAGGGGAACGATCGGGAGCTTGACGCCGAAGGCGATCAGCAGGCCTGCGTAGCAGAGCAGTTGGAAGCCGGTTCCGAAGTCCTTGGCGGCGAGGGCGGTGTATTCGAAGCTTGGTGTTCCTCCTCCGAAGAAACCCATCGCCAACGCGGCGAGAAGGATGAACAGCGAACTGCCGGCTGTGTAAAGGATGAATTTGGTGGCGGCGTACTGCCGTTTTTTGCCGCCCCAGATCGCCAGCAGCAGGTACACCGGAATCAGCTCCAGTTCCCAGGCCAGGAAGAACAGCAGCATGTCCTGCACGGCGAAGACCGCGATCTGGCCCCCGTCCATGGCCAGAAGCAGGAAATAGAACAGACGCGGCTTGAAGCTCACCGGCCATGCGGCCAGGCAGGCCAGGCTGGTGATGAAGCTGGTCAGCAGGATCAGCGGCATCGACAGGCCATCGGCTCCCACGGCCCATGTCAGTCCGAGATCAGGCAGCCAACTCACCCGTTCCGAGAGCTGGAGGCCGCTGACCGAGGGGTCATAGCCGGTGAGGTAGGCCCCGACGGTGATCAGAAACGTGATCAACGTGACGACCAGTGCGTACCAACGCACCTGCTTGCCTTCTCCCTGGTCAGGGATGAAGGGCACCAGCAGCGCACCAACGATCGGAACCAGGATGGACAGGCTCAACCAGGGCACGTCGGCTGGGATGGGGTCGCTCAGCCCTGCGACGGCAAAATCAATCACGAACACCCCAGAACCGCTCTGGAAAGATCGTAGAAATCACGGCGCTGATGTCATCACCTCGATAGGCGATGACACACACGCGCTGGTCAGCTCGGTCAGCTGACGGGGCCGCCGATCACACCGAACAGCACCACCAATGCGATGACGCCGGCAAAGACGATCAGGGCATAGAACTGGGCCCGACCCGTTTCCAGGTATTTCAGACCTTCTCCACTGCCGAGGGTGAGCAGGCCGGTGAGATTCACCACGCCGTCCACCACCTTGGCGTCCACTTCCAGAACTTCACGGGCCAGTTTGCGGCTCCCGCGCACGAACAGAGCGTCGTTCACGGAATCGAGGTACCACTTGTTGGCAAGGAAGGCATTGAGGCTGGGGAGTTTTCCGGCCACCAGTTCACCCAGATCGATGCGCCTCAGGGCGTAGGCCAGCACGGCGAGGGTGATGCCGGCTGTGGAGATGGCCACCGACGCTCCGGCCAAGGGCAGAAATTCACCCCAGCTGAAGTGTTCCGCCATCTCAGCGGCCTCCTCAGGGTTGAGCAATCCAGCGAAGCGGCTGTTCCACGGTGTGCCGAGCAGTCCGATCAGCACCGATGGAACCGCCAGCACAGCCAGAGGTGCCGTCATCGGCCAGGCGGATTCGTGCACACTTCCGCCGTGGGCATGGTGCTCAGCAGGGTCCTTGGAGGCTGCACGAAGCAACTGGGCCTGCATGGCCGTGTCATTGCCACGGAATTCCCCTTCGAACGTGAGGAAGTAGAGCCGGAACATGTAAAAGGCCGTCATCCCGGCGGTGAGGAAGCCCACCAGCCACAGCAGCGGGTAGCTGTTGAAAGCCTGACCGAGGATTTCATCCTTGCTCCAGAAACCGGCCAGGGGGGGGATGCCGCTGATGGCGATGCAGCCGATAAAGAAGGTGATGGCGGTGATGGGCATTTTCTTGCGCAGACCACCCATCAGACGCATGTCCTGCGCCAGCACGGGCTCATGGCCCACCACCTCTTCCATGGCGTGGATTACGGAGCCGGAGCCCAGGAAGAGCATCGCCTTGAAAAAGGCGTGGGTCACCAGGTGGAAGATGCCGGCGACGGGGGCTCCACAGCCCATGGCGAGCATCATGTAACCGAGCTGGGACACGGTGCTGTAGGCCAGGCCCTTCTTCAGATCCATTTGGGTTAGGGCGATCGATGCTCCCAGGAAGCAGGTAATCGTTCCCACCACAGCGATCACGGTCTGCACCACCGGGAACTGGGTGTAGAGAGGATCCAGTCGTGCGACCAGGAACACGCCCGCCGCCACCATCGTGGCGGCGTGAATCAGGGCAGAAATCGGCGTGGGGCCCTCCATGGCATCCGGCAGCCAGACGTGGAGAGGGAACTGGGCTGACTTCGCCATCGGTCCCATGAACACGAGCAGGCAGAGCAGCAGAGCGGCCCATGGAGCGACACTGCCGTTGGCCAGTCCCTGTTGGAGGCCATCGGCGATGCCCTGGAAGTCAAAGCTGCCGGTGGCCCAGAACAGGCCGAGAATTCCCAGCAGCAGGCCGAAATCGCCGACGCGGTTCACAACGAAGGCCTTCTGGGCCGCATGGGCCGCCCCATCACGGTCGTACCAGAAGCCGACCAGCAGGTAGGAACACATGCCCACCAGCTCCCAAAAGACGTAGATCTCGAGAAGGTTCGGGCTGATGATCAGCCCAAGCATCGAACTGCTGAATAGCGCCAGATAGGTGAAGAAGCGCACATAGCCCTTGTCGTGGGCCATGTACCCGTGGGAGTACACCATCACCAACAGGGCGATGGTGGTCACCAGTGAGAGCATCACGGCGCCGAGCGGGTCGACGACGTAGCCCATCGGCAGGCTGAACGTTCCAGCACTGGCCCAGACGAACAGATGCTCGACGGGAGGAGATCCGGCCAGTTGTCCCGCCAGGATGCTGTAGCTCAGGACCGCAGCAGCCCCGACACAACTGATCAGCAGCAAGGCCACTGGCTTGCGCAGACGGTTGATCGTGCGGTTGAAGCTGATCAGACCGAGTCCTGTGATCAGGGCTCCGACCAAGGGCAGCACTGGGATCAGCCAGGCGAGTTCGGCGGCCGAGGGCATCCGCTTTCAGCACATTGGAACTGAGTGTAGGCAGTTCAGCTCAGCAGGTTTTCAACTGCTGAATCACGCATCAATGTCGCTGCAACTCCGATGTAGCGGTGCGCCCACCAGAACACGCCCACGGCGATGGCAATGCCCAGCTGTGCCGGGCGTAGAAACTCGGACAGCTCCAACCGTTGGCGCCCATCGAGTACGGCCTGAAAAGGGATCACGGATGTGCTGGCGCGAAGCTCCTCGAAGGCGTCACCGAACCTTTCCTTGAGTCGCCGGTCGCCATGCCAGACCGCGAAAAGGTGATGGCCAATCAGACCAAGGCAGGTCACGACCATGAAGCTGCTGCCGATCCAGAGGGCGTGGGTCAGGCACCAGAGGATCTGCCCCACCGCCTGCGGATGCCGACTGATTCGGATGATGCCGCTGGCATAGAGGCGAACCTGGGGCTTCAACACCGCTGGAATCTCCAGCAGGTTGTAGGTGGCCGGGTAGAGGAACAGGAAGCTGATCGCTGTGCCGACCCAGATGACAGGAATGATCCCTGGCACACCTTGAAGGTTCCAGAGCCGGACACCGTCATAGCGGTGGGCGAGAAACCAGCCAATCACCACCACGGCCGAGGGGATGCTGGCGCTGGCAAAAACGAGTCTCCAGGCCCTGGCACCGATCACGGCTTCAGCGCGGCTGCGCAAGGCCGCACCCCCGCTGTGAATCACAGCGAACAGGACAAGCAGGATCGCCATCACCACGCTGCTGTGGTGAAGGTCATGGACGTCTGCGGTCGGCATCGTGGAGGCCTCAGGCGGCCGTGATTCTGGCGGGCCGTTGCAGCGGTTCTAGATTTGCGCTCACTTCACTGAGGGTGCATCTCGGTGGCTGAACTGCCGTTCACCCTTGACCAGCTGCGCATCCTGCGCGCCATCGTCAGCGAGGGCAGCTTCAAAAAGGCGGCCGACAGCCTCTATGTCACCCAGCCGGCGGTCAGCCTCCAGATCCAGAACCTCGAGAAGCAGCTTGAGGTGTCGTTGTTCGACCGCGGTGGCCGCAAGGCTCAGCTCACCGAGGCCGGGCACCTGCTGCTGAGTTATTGCGATCGGATCCTGAGTCAGTGCCACGAGGCCTGTCGTGCCCTGGATGATCTGCACAATCTCAAAGGGGGATCGTTAATCGTCGGCGCGAGCCAGACCACCGGTACCTACCTGATGCCCAGGATGATCGGCTTGTTCCGCCAGAAGTTTCCTGACGTCGCGGTTCAGCTTCAGGTGCACAGCACCCGACGCACCGGCTGGAGTGTGGCCAACGGCCAGATCGATCTGGCGATCATCGGTGGGGAACTTCCCCAGGAGCTCAACGAACTTCTGCAGGTGGTGCCCTACGCCAACGATGAGCTGGCTCTGGTGCTTCCGACCAAGCATCCGTTGTCTCGGTTGGTGGAACTGACGAAGGAAGACCTTTACCGGTTGGGCTTTGTCTGTCTCGATGCCCAGTCCACGACCCGCAAGATGGTGGACCAGCTGTTGGCGCGCTCGGGGCTCGATGTGCAGCGCCTGCGCATTGAAATGGAGCTCAACTCGCTGGAGGCCATCAAAAATGCTGTGCAGGCCGGACTGGGTGCTGCCTTTGTGCCGGTGGTCTCGATCGAGCGGGAACTCGCCGCGGGCACCATTCACCGGCCCCAGGTCGCGGATCTGCAGGTTCGCCGTCAGCTGAAGTTAATCACCCACCCGGCCCGGTATTGCTCAAGGGCCTCAGCCGCCTTCCGCGAGGATGTCCTGCCGGTTTTCGCCAGCGCAGACAGCCCGATCAGGCGCGGTATGCCGGGTGTCCCGGAACCGGAGCCTGAGGTGCAGCCGGCTCAGAACTGATCCGCTTCGGTGTTCCCGATGGCATCTTCTGCCGCCACACCCTTGGTGAGGAAGCGGTTCTGGCTGATGTCGGTCTGGTAGACGCAACGGACCACAGGTTTGTCCCGGACGGAGCCGATGTAGGCAAACGTGTTCATGCGTTGCTTGCATTCACGCTCCTGCTCCGCCGTGATGGCGCCCTCTCGCCGCAGCACTGACCAGTTCTCTCTCCGAATCACGCAACCCGGTTGCAAGGTGGGCTGGGTGACGAAGCTGCTGGAGGGGTTGAGGGTGGTGTACATCTCGATGTCCATCACAAATGCGCTGGCGCCCCATTGGCGACAGAATTCCGGGTCCGGCACGGCCATATCCAGCTGCTGGGAGCTCGCGATGTTGCCCTGATCCCCCTGGGTTGTGCTGGTCACCGCACTGCCGATGCCGATGCCGACAACGAGGACACCAGCCAGCACCGCCACGGTCAGGGTGCTGAAGCTGAATCCCGGCCCTCCTCCACCGCCCGGAGGCGGTGGGCCTGGACGACGCTCATATCCACCACGGTCTCGATCACGACGTGACGACCGTTCAGGCCGGTCGTAGCGGTCAGGTCTGTCGTAACGGGAACGGGTCAAAGCAGGTCCGGGGTTCGGGGCAGCCCCATCGAGAAGTTCTGGACGCGGCCGTCGGGGTTGTAACTCAGTTCACCAGCCTGGAGCAGCTGGCGAATGAAACCCTCCAGATCGGTTCCGATGCGGCGGAGGCTGTAGTCGCTCAGTTCACCACCACCGGCAGCATCGACGAGCTCCTTGAACCGGGACTGCACCTTGGCGATGGCCGCATCGCTCCAGAGGAATTCATTGTCAGGATCGAGATCCATGGTGAGCTCGTCATCGGAGATCACCAGATCGTCGTTGTCGATGCGGGCGGTGAACAGGCGCACATGGCGGGTGGTGCACTTCAGCAGGGTCTCGGCCATGACGCGCTTTGGACGTGGCCGGATTTTAGGAAGAGGGCGTCCCCGGGCACGGCCGATCAGCAAGCGCGCCTTTTAAGGTTGGTTTCATTGTTATGCCAGCCGCATGCGCGTCGCTATCGCCGGAGCCGGTCTCGCAGGTCTGTCCTGCGCCAAATACCTGGCGGATGCAGGTCACACGCCCATCGTGGTGGAGGCGCGCGATGTGCTGGGCGGCAAGGTTGCGGCCTGGAAAGACGAGGACGGGGACTGGTACGAAACCGGTCTTCACATCTTCTTCGGGGCCTACCCGAACATGCTCCAGTTGTTCAAGGAGCTGGACATCGAGGACAGGCTGCAGTGGAAAAGTCACTCGATGATCTTCAACCAGCCCGAAGAACCCGGGACCTACAGCCGTTTCGACTTCCCCGATCTGCCTGCGCCCGTGAACGGTGTGGCAGCCATCCTGGGCAACAACGACATGCTCACCTGGCCGGAGAAGATCAGCTTTGGTCTCGGCCTGGTGCCGGCGATGCTGCGCGGACAGGGTTATGTCGAGGAGTGCGATCAGTACTCCTGGACTGAGTGGCTCCGCATTCACAACATTCCCGAGCGGGTGAACGACGAGGTGTTCATCGCGATGAGCAAGGCCCTCAACTTCATCGACCCCGATGAGATCTCCGCCACGGTTGTGCTCACTGCCCTCAACCGCTTCCTTCAGGAGAAGAACGGTTCACAAATGGCGTTCCTGGACGGCGCGCCCCCGGAGCGGCTGTGTCAGCCGATGGTGGAGCACATCGAATCCCTCGGAGGCGAGGTTCATCTCGACAGCCCTCTGCGTGAGATCAAACTCAATGCCGATGGTTCCGTCGAGGCTTTCCACATCGGTGGTGTGAAGGGCAAGGAGAGTTTTGACCTCAAGGCCGATGCCTACGTCAGCGCCCTCCCTGTTGATCCTTTCAAACTGCTTCTGCCGGAGCCCTGGAAGCAGATGGAGGTCTTCAGCAAGCTCGACGGTCTGCGTGGCGTTCCGGTGATCAACCTGCACCTCTGGTTTGACCGCAAACTCACCGACATCGACCACTTGCTGTTCAGTCGCTCGCCATTGCTGAGCGTCTACGCCGACATGAGCATTACCTGCCGGGAATATGAAGACCCCGACAAGTCGATGCTGGAGCTTGTCTTCGCTCCCGCCAAGGACTGGATCGGTCGCCCCGACGAGGAGATCATCGAGGCCACCATGGGTGAGCTGAAGAAGCTCTTCCCAATGCACTTCAGTGGCGACAACCCCGCCACCCTCCGCAAGTACAAGGTGGTGAAGACGCCCCTGTCGGTGTACAAGACCACCCCTGGTTGTCAGCAGCTTCGTCCCGACCAGACCACCCCGATCAAGAACTTCTTCCTGGCCGGTGACTACACGATGCAGCGCTACCTGGCGTCGATGGAGGGTGCCGTGCTGAGTGGAAAGCTCTGTGCCGGAGCTGTGGACCGCAAGTCCGGTCAGCTGGCATCATCAACCCCTGCAAGCGAGCCGGTCACGGCCTGAGTCATGCCCCTCGTCTCCTCGGATCTCGACGCAGCCTTCGAGGCCTGCCGTCGGGAAACCGCCGAGTGGGCCAAGACCTTCTATATCGGCACGCT
>JBGKDR010000152.1:0-3714 GCA_042954225.1 Parasynechococcus sp. | reverse complement strand
GATCGGGGTGCCGCTGCCGTAGCGCTTGGAGAAATCATCCTTGGCCAGCATCTGGCCCACGGTGCCGGTGCCGAGCAGGCTGATCACCGCCGGCAGATCCATGCCCTCCAGCCACTCTGAGTTGTATCGCACTTCCAGGCGGCCAGGGGTCTCGAAATCGAGCAGCGCCGTTTCCTTCGGCTGGTCTTGCCCCAATTGGCGCAGATAGGTGGAGGCGTTCGCGGCCACCTGCTCCTTGCTCAGCTGCACCCGCGTGGCGCTCTTGCCGGTGGGGTCGCCGATCCGCGCGGTGAAATCGCCGATGATCAATACCGCCGTGTGGCCGGCGTCCTGGAAGGCCCGCAATTTGCGAAACAGGATGCTGTGGCCGAGGTGAATGTTGCTGCCGGTGGGGTCAATGCCCAGCTTCACCCGCAGCGGCCGACCATCCTTCTCGGCCTGCGCCAACCGGGCCCCCAAAGCCTGATCCGCATCATTGGGATCCCCGGCCGGGAACAGGTCGGCCATGCCCCTGGACAGCCAATCCGGCAACGACGGGATGGAGTCCGGCATGGGGAGGCGCAACGAGCGAGCGCTGGCGATCGTACGAGTGCTGGTTCAGCTGGAGGGAGGCAACTCGATCTGCGCCTTCATCCGCTCCAATGTCGAGTTCATCTGCTCGAACATCTGCTCGGGGGTGATGCCGAACTGGCTGAGCTGGGTGCGCAGCTGCTCGACGGTGAGCTTGGCCTGGAAGTCTTCCGACAACTCGAAGCGCTTCATGAACACGCGATAGCGGCCCATCAGCTCCTCCATCGTCTCGATGAACTTCTTCTTGCCTTCGCGATCGAACTTGCCGTACTCACTGCCGAGCTGCATCAGCTGCTGGTAGTCGCTGAACAGGCGCTTGGCCTCGTCTTGAACAATTTCCGAGTCGAAGAAGGCCATCGCATCGACGTTGCAATCCTTGAGCAGAATTCTGCAGAGTTTCCGTGGCCCGCGGCAGTGCGGTTTGTCCCCATGCCATCCCTGCAGAATCTGCCCGCACCGGTCCGTCGTGAATTTCACCGCGCAACTCACGGCCATGCGTGAGGTTGTCGACAGCAGCCGCGCGATGCTGCAGGGGCGTCGCACCGTGGTCGCCTCGGCCGATCGGGTGTTGATCACCGGCCTGGTGCATGTGTTCAAGGGGGTCGGGCCTCTGGTCGGCGCCACCACCACCGAAGCCGAAGCCCTCAGCTGCCTGCGCCAGAACGCGGCCGATCTGCTGGTCTGCAGCGACCAGCTCGACGCGGGGGGGCAGGGGGCCTCCCTGGTGGCCAAAGCCAAGCAGCAACAGCCGCAGCTGCGCTGCCTGATGCTGATCCGCCGACCACTGCTGAGCACGATCGAGGCCGCCATCGCCGCCGGCTGCGATGGACTCTGCAGCCATGAACGCGTCGGCAACGGCGGGTTGCTGAGTGTGCTGCAGGCGATGGAAAGCGACGGCAGCCACCTCGATCCGCTGATCACCGGGGTGCTGCAACACCACCACAACCACCGCGCCGGTCCCAGCCCGATTCGCGATCAGCTCACCCTGCGGGAGGAAGACGTTCTGCGTGGCCTGTGCCGCGGCCTCAGCAATGCGGAGATCGCCGACCAGCTGCAGCTCTCCATCGACACGATCAAACACCTGGTGAGTGGTCTGCTACGCAAGCTCGATGCCCGCGACCGCACCCAGGCGGTCTTGATGGCATTCGAACGCGACCTGGTCTCCCCGCCGGTCCCGATTCCCCGCTGGAACCACTGAGATGAACCATCCGATCTGCAGCCTGCTGAGCCTCACCGCCCTGCTGGTGGCGGCATCAGGGCCTGCAGTGGCACAGGATGAGCGCACCATGGCGCTGGTCACCATCGCCGAGGCCAACGCTGAGTGCCTGACCCGCACCCGATCGATGCCCGCCGACAAGGCCGCCGCTCTGGTGGACCGCTTCCTCACCAGCAATCAGGTGGAGGCCTCCACCCGTCAAGCGGTCAAAGCCAGCCGCGACTTCGCAGCCCTGAAAGCGGATTACATCGCCCAGCAGGGAGGCTGCGAGGCCCTCGTCGAGGCCCTGCGGCAGTGACGTGACCCGCTGCGGTCGTTAAGGTCAGCCCACTTTCGCGGTGCCGGATGCCACGCAGCCACTGGTTGGATCCCCTGGCCAGGCGTGTGCTGCAGGCCACGGGTCAAATCCCGCGCAAACCCCCGGCCGTGGCCGCTGTGCCGGCGCCGGCTGAGCCGCCGAGCTGGACGATCGACGTCAACCGCGCCAGCACAAGCGACTGGCAGCAATTGCCCGGATGCACCAAGGAGATGGCCGATCTGCTGGTGCGGCTCCAACGCGGCGGTGTGCAGTTCGCGGCTGCGGAGGATCTCTTCCGGCTGCTGGAACTGCCGGCGGATCTCGGAGCGCTCTGGTTTCCCCATCTGATCTTCCATTGGTATGGCGATGCACCGCCAGAGCCGGAGCTGCAACCACTGGATCTCAACAACGCCGCCCCGGCTGAACTGCAGACCCTGAACTGGCCCGAACAGCGGCTGCAGGGCTTCCTGCGGGAACGACGACTGCAGGGCTTCCGTGACCTGGCCGATCTGCAGGAACGGCTCTCGCTTCCGCCCAGTGCTGTGGAGGCCCTGATCGGCAAAGTCTGCTTTCGCCAGCGTCGCGCCAACCCCTCCTTGCCCCCACGCCGGCGTTGACGATGCAGGGCAATCTCTTCTCCGCGGAGGCCCTGGGCACCACACGGCCAGCGGATCTGCCGTTGCAACCCCAGCAGCTCCAGGACTGGCAACAGCGCATCCACAGCCACCAGGCCAGTCTGTTCTGCGGTGAGAGGCCGCAGACGCAACAGGCCAGCCTGTTTGACAGTGGCGACGGCGATCCGGCTGTCCAGCTGGATCCGCTCTCACTCACCCCGCTGCCACTCACGTTCTGGCGCTGGCCGGACAGTCCCCACCAGGGAGCCGCGATCTATCTGGTGCTCGACCGCCCCAGTGCCCTGGAGCATCCCCTGCTGCTGTACGTCGGCGAAACGGGTGCGGCGGATCGGCGTTGGAAAGGCGATCACGACTGCAAGGCCTATCTCTCCGCCTACGGCGAAGCCCTGCAGCGCTGCGGGCTCGAGCATCAGCTCAGCATCCGCTTCTGCACCGATGTACCCGCCCAGACGCGCGCCCGACGGCGGCTGGAGCAGGCCCTGATCCAGCGCTGGCAACCACCGTTCAACAAAGAGACCCGTCAACGCTGGGCCACACCGTTCCACGCCGATCTCGACGCCTGAGATCTGGATCGGCACACAATCCGGTAACCCCTACCCGTAGGAGACGTCACAACAGCCAAATCTCCTCGACAGTTGTGGTGTCCTGCTGTGTCATCTCCGGATTGAAACGGCACCTGGCTGTGGCATTGCTTCTGGGGATGGCCGTGTGTCTGGCGCCCTTCCGAGATGACGCCACGACCCATTACTCCCCTGAACCCCTTGGCTCTGCCGATCGCAACGGCCCAGGAGTCACGATCCCTTGACAGCCTGTGCCGTTGCGCCAAAAACCCCGGACACTGGCCGTCGATCAATGGTCAACCGTGGCGAGGTTCTTGCTGAGGGACGGCAACAAAGTCGGTGCCGACATCTGCCCTGATGATCTGGACGTCGTCCCCTACGTGGACGCCAAAGGCCAGACGGTCTACGCCCTGGCGTCGGTGACATCCGAGCGCA
>JBGKDR010000151.1:0-9758 GCA_042954225.1 Parasynechococcus sp. | reverse complement strand
ACCACGGCTGCTGCCGACTCGTCACAACTTGTTTCGAGGGCAAGCACTGTTGGCATCGGGGTCCAACGCCTCCTCTACTGTCCGCTTGAGACATCCTGCCCACACGCGGGCACCCTACAAACAGGAATCGTTCCGATGCGTCGTCTTTTCGCCGTTGTGCTCTCGGCCCTCCTGGTGTTCGGCTTCGCCCCCGTCGCCAAGGCGGATGTGGCCGGTCTGACCCCCTGCTCCGAAAGTGCACGTTTCCAGCAGCGGGCTGCTGCAGCGACCACTGATCAGGCCAAAGCCCGTTTCGAGATGTACAGCCAAGCGTCCTGCGGCGCCGATGGCCTGCCCCACCTGATTGTTGATGGCCGTTGGAGCCATGCAGGTGATTTTGTCTATCCCGGTCTGATGTTCCTCTACATCACAGGTTGCATTGGCTGGGCTGGTCGCGAATACCTCAAGGCCATCCGCGGCACGAAGGACCAATACACCAAAGAGATTCAGATCGACCTGAAGCTCGCGTTCAAGAGCTGCATCGCAGCGGCGACCTGGCCCCTGGCGGCCTTCGGTGAATTCACCAGCGGAAAAATGCTGGAGGACGACAACAAGGTCACTGTTTCCCCTCGCTGATTGAGCGTCTGCTCACTCAGAACCACTCACGACTTACCCAACTCCCATGCAGAAATTTCTTACGACCGCCCCTGTCGTTGCTGCCATCTGGTTCACCCTCACGGCTGGAATCCTCATTGAGTGGAACCGTTTCTTCCCTGACCTTCTGTTCCACCCCATGTGAACTGGTCATCAATCCCAGAATTTTCATCGAGCGGCTGACATCAGCCGCTTTTTTTGTGTCTGGGTCAAGTGAGTGCCATCAAGCGTTCCAACTGGAGTAAGGCCTGATCGAGGTCGTCATTAATGACGACGGCATCGAATTCGGACTGCGCCTGCAGTTCTTCACGGGCACGGGTCAGACGGCGTTGAATGGCATCCTCAGAATCGGTGCCGCGTCCGCGGATACGGCGCTCCAGCTCATCAAAACTCGGAGGAGCCAGAAAGATCTGATAGCCGTCCGGGAAACTCTTCCTCACCTGACGCGCCCCCTCCAGTTCGATTTCCAACAGGACCGGCCGTCCACTGTGCAGCTGTTCCATGACGGGCTGTCTCGGGGTTCCATAACAGTTCCCGGCGAATTCCGCCCACTCGAGTAAGCCGTGCTCGGCAACGAGCTGATCAAAACGGTCTCTGGGATGAAAGAAATAGCTGACACCCTCCTGCTCTCCATCCCGCGGCGAACGGGTCGTCGCAGAGACCGACAGCCAGATCTCCGGATGCTTGGTCAGCAATCGCTGGACCAACGTGCCCTTGCCAACACCACTGGGTCCGGTGATCACCGTGAGACGCCCTGGGCCGCCGCTCATCCCTGACACGCAAACGTCCAGCAGAGTAGGAAGGCTTGCAATCCAGGCGGCACCATCGTCATGGCCCGGTCAACCCTGCAACAGATTGACCTGACCACCCTGAAGGCTCTGGTCTGCGACTTGAGCAACCATCTGGTTCCAAGCCGCTTCGAAAAGGCCCAGCAACCGGACAGCTCCACCCTGCAACTTGGCTTCCGAAGCCTCCGCGGCATCGTGTGGCTGGAACTCAGCTGGCAGGCGGACTGCCCACGGCTGATCGCCATTCCACCGCCTGCGAAAGCGGGGGCGGGAAGCACCCTGGCGCAGCAACTTCAGCATGGCCTCCGGCAAATGGCCCTTGTGGGACTTGAGCAGCAGGGATTCGAGCGCGTTGTCGAATTCCAGCTGGCGACGCGACCTGGGGCGGAGATCCAGCGGACCCTTGTGCTCGAGCTGATGGGACGCCACAGCAATCTTTTGCTGCTGGATGAACGCCGCCGCGTGATCGCCATTGGCCGTCAGGTTCGTGACCATCAGTCGCGCGTTCGGCCTATCGGAACTGGGGATACGTACGTGCCTCCACCATCCTTGGCCGGCATTCCTCCCCAACGCGACGAATCCTTCCAACGATGGCAAGAGCGGCTGCTGGTGTTGCCCGTCACCCTCAAGCAAGCCCTGCAGCAGACCTATCAAGGCATCAGCCCGGCCTTGGCCCAACAGCTGGGAGGCGATCGACTGGGGCTCCCTGTCCATGACCTCAGCGAACAGGACTGGTCGGATCTGCATGGTCAATGGCAGCGCTGGCTTGGCGTTCTTCACGCGCAGACCTACACCCTGACCTGGTTGCCATCGGGGGGGTACAGCGTTTGGCTCCATGCCGATACCAACAGGGCCGCCATGCCTCCACTGGCCCGTGAGCTAGGGGCCTGGTACACCCGCCGATTAAGCCAGAGGCAACTGGCTCAGCAGGTCAACGACGTTCGTCAACACCTGAATCGCTGGCGGCGCAAAGAGCAGGCCGCGTTTGATGATCAGAGCCAGCGCCTGGTCGGGACCGCTGATGCGGATGCACTGCAACGGGAGGCGGATGCACTGCTTTGCCTCGCACAACCCAGTCGGGACCAGGTTGATGAGGCCCAGAGGTTGTACCGAAAGGCACGAAAGCTGCGACGCTCCGTTTTGATCCTGCGTGAACGGCAGGCGCATCACCGCCATCGATTGGAACTGATCGATGAAAGTGACGCCTTCATTGACGATTTCGAGGCAGCTGGCTGGGAGACAGCAGACGAGCGCTCCGCCGCCTTGGAAGCCCTGCGCAGCGAATTCGAGGACTTGTTAACGCCGCAGAGTCGGCGTGACAAAAAACGTCGGCAGCGCTCGCAGCAACCCTCCCCCCTTGAGATCAAAAGTCCTGCCGGCCTTGTCGTGCAGATCGGACGCAATCACCGGCAGAACGAATGGATCAGTCTTCGGCAGGCCCGTAGCGGTGATCTGTGGTTTCACGCGCAGGAGACGCCGGGAAGCCATGTGGTGCTGAAGGCCTCCGATGGGATAGCAGGGGTCGACGATCTCCAACTTGCATCAGATCTTGCCGCGCTGTTCAGCCGTGCACGGGGCAACATCCGGGTTCCTGTGGTGATGGTGCCCACGGACGATCTGCAACGGATTCCAGGAGCCGGACCTGGAACGGTGCGGCACCGTGGAGGTGCCGTCCGATGGGGCGAGCCGGACCGGGCCCGACAGCATCTCAGCGCTGGTGAAGCTCCTAACCTGGAACTCCCTGTGGTCTGAACGGCCCGTCTTTCTTCAGCGCGCGTGTCCGACAGCCCAGACGGTCCAGTTCTTCAGCCACCGCCACCCATTCGGATCGGACGTGGCCCCGATGATCCCGACCTGCCCAATGAGGTCGAAATGCCTCTGGTGGACCATCTCGAAGAACTGCGCCAACGGGTTCTGAAAAGCCTGTTGGCCGTGGTTGTCGCAGCAGCGCTTTGCCTCATCGGTGTCAAACCACTGGTGCGGCTTCTGGAAGCACCTGCTGATGGCATCCACTTTCTTCAGCTGGCTCCCGGTGAGTTCCTGTTTGTCTCACTGAAAGTCGCGGGTTATGCGGGGCTAACCCTCGCTTTGCCCTATGTGCTTTATCAGGGTCTGCGCTTCGTCCTCCCCGGTCTCACCCTGAATGAACGACGCCTGATTGCTCCGGCCGTCGCCGCATCCGCTGTGCTGTTTCTGGCGGGACTGGCATTCGCGTGGTGGGCTCTGGTTCCCGCGGCCCTTCGGTTCCTGGTCAGTTACGGCGCTGATGTCGTGGAACCGCTCTGGTCGATCGAGCGCTATCTCGACTTCGTCCTGTTGCTGATGGTTGCCACGGGGCTTGCCTTTCAACTGCCTGTTCTGCAGTTACTTCTGGGGGTTCTTGGACTCGTCCGCTGGCGCGTGATGCTGGGTGCGTGGCGTTGGGTCATTCTCGGTGCCTCCCTCGCAGGAGCGGTTCTGACGCCATCCACAGATCCGATCACCATGCTTCTCCTGGCAGGAGCCATCACGGCTCTGTTCCTGATCGGAGTCGCGCTTGTCGCTCTGACGGAGAGTCTCAGACCAGAAACTCCTTGAGCAGGCTGTCTGCAGCATCTCCCCGCGCGTTCAAATGCAGGCTCAGGGCCTTACCGAGTCTTGGTTTGTCCCGAGTCGTCGCCAGCCATTCGCGGACCTCAGCGGCCAAACCAAGACGATTCACAACATCCAGAACATCGGCAATGTGTTCCCGATAAGTGGATTCGTCCATCGGGAAGGACTGTTGCTCGAGATAAGCCCACATCACCTGCAGGTAAAGACGGTCGCGTCGAACCACCAGCTGAAGGTCGTAAGTCGCCCGCCAGCGCTGACGTAAGCAGCTGATCACCTCCTCGACAGACAGGGGTTCCGCTGCAGGCTCTGGATTGATGTCAAGCACAGTTCTGAGAAAGGCGCGGACAGGAAAAGGCCAGTCGTTGCAAAGCTTGACAGGCCCTTAAGCGTCCATAATGGTCGCCATTCTGAGCAGGCTGAACGTCCGCCATGACCCAACTCTCCTCGAGCGATGTGCCCGGAATGGGTCGTCGGCAGTTCATGAATTTGCTGACCTTCGGCTCTGTGACTGGCGTGGCCTTGGGTGCCCTCTATCCCGTGGTCAACTACTTCATTCCCCCCAAAGCCGCTGGCAGTGGTGGTGGAACATCGGCCAAGGACGAACTGGGTAACGCGATCACTGCCAGTGGCTGGCTCTCCAGCCACCCCGAAGGCGATCGCAGCCTCGTTCAGGGACTCAAGGGTGATCCCACCTATCTGATCGTTGAAGGTGAGGACGCCATCGGCAGCTACGGCATCAATGCCATCTGCACGCACCTGGGTTGCGTGGTGCCCTGGAACAGCGGCGCCAACAAGTTCATGTGCCCCTGCCACGGCAGCCAGTACGACGCCACCGGCAAGGTCGTCCGCGGCCCCGCACCCCTGTCCCTCGCCCTGGCCAATGTCAGCGTTGAGAACGACAACGTGTTTGTCAGCCAGTGGACCGAAACCGATTTCCGCACGGGCGACAAGCCCTGGTGGGCCTGATCCATCCCTCGATTGCCTGCTCCCTCCACAGACTGTTCCATGCGTCGTCATCTCTCACTTTTCGTCGGTTCGATGGTGCTGGGCCTGGCCCTGCTGATCGCTCCCGCCGCCAGCTGGGCCTATCCCTTCTGGGCTCAGCAGAACTATGAAAGCCCGCGTGAAGCGACCGGCAAGATCGTTTGCGCCAACTGCCACCTGGCCAAAAAGCTGACCCAGGCCGAGGTTCCACAGTCCGTGCTGCCTGACAGTGTGTTCAAGGCAAGCGTCAAGATCCCTTATCCGGATGGGACGCAGGAGATCGGAGCCGACGGCAGTGATGTCCCTCTTCAGGTCGGTGCCGTTGTGATGCTTCCAGACGGCTTCACCCTGGCGCCTCAGGATCGCTGGACCGACGAGATCAAGGAGGAGACCGAGGGTGTCTTCTTCAGCCAATACAGCGATGATCAGCCCAACATTCTTCTGGTTGGGCCCATCCCTGGCGATGAGCATCAGGAAATTGTCTTCCCGGTTCTCTCACCGGACCCTGCCACCGACAGCAACATCCACTTCGGCAAGTACCAGATTCACGTGGGCGGCAACCGCGGGCGCGGCCAGGTGTATCCCACCGGTGAAAAGAGCAACAACACGGTCTTCACCGCCCCTGCTGCCGGAACCGTTTCTTCCATCGAACCTGGCGAGAACGGTGCCAGTGTCGTCACGATCAAATCCGTCGATGGCGCCTCTGTATCCGAGACCATCCCTGTCGGCCCTGAGCTGATTGTGAAGGTTGGCGATTCTGTTGAAGCCGGTGCTGCCCTGACCAACGATCCCAACGTGGGTGGTTTCGGTCAGATCGACACGGAAATCGTGCTTCAGAACCCTGTTCGGATCTACGGACTGCTGGCCTTCTTCGCCGCCGTGGCCATCGCACAGATCATGCTGGTGCTGAAGAAGAAGCAGGTTGAGAAAGTTCAGGCCGCCGAGGGCTTCTGAACACAATGTTCACCTCCCCAGGGCCCGAGCTTGTTCAGCTCGGGCCTTTTGTTCTGCGTTGGTATGGCCTGCTGATTGCCAGTGCTGTGCTGATCGGCTTGAACCTGTCCAGTTGGCTGGCTCAGAAACGCAACTTGGAAAGCGGGCTGATCAGCGATCTGCTTCCGCTTCTGGTTCTGTTCTCTGTCATCGGAGCACGGATCTATTACGTCGCCTTCGAATGGCACAACTACTCCGGCCATTGGCTCAAGGCCTTCGCCATCTGGGAGGGCGGTATTGCCATCCACGGCGCATTGATCGGGGGCACCCTCACGTTGATGCTGTTCTGCCGCTGGAGACTCCAGTCGTTCTGGTCGGTTCTTGACGTCCTGGTTCCATCCGTCGCCCTTGGTCAGGCCATCGGGCGTTGGGGCAATTTCTTCAATTCGGAAGCTTTCGGTGTACCGACAGACCTTCCCTGGAAGCTGTTCATTCCCTACGCCAATCGCCCAACGATCTACAGCGGATCGGAGTATTTCCACCCCACCTTCCTGTACGAATCACTCTGGAACCTGATCCTGTTCATCGGTCTGATCGCACTCTTTCGGGCTGGTCAGCGCCGTCCAGAGCGTCTGCCAAATGGAGCTCTGAGTTGCTTTTACCTGATTGGTTACAGCCTCGGGAGGGTCTGGATTGAAGGGCTCCGCATCGACCCCTTGTGCATAGGGGCCCTTCCCCCTGCCTGCGAGGGAGGCGTGAGAATTGCACAACTCATGAGTGCAATCCTGGCGGCCGTGGGGCTGGCGGGACTCTGGTGGCTGTACGGCCACAAAAAAAACCTTCCGGATCCGGGGTTAAGAGGCCCAGCCGAGCCAAGCTCCTGATAGTGACGATCCAGCCATGCACCCGGTGAGCTTTGTCGGAGCAGGCCCAGGAGCACCCGACCTGCTCACCGTCCGTGCCGCCGATCGACTCCGCGAAGCCGATCGGCTGATCTGGACCGATTCCCTGGTCAATCCAGCCATTGCAAGGCTGGCACCGGCCCATTGCAAACAGATCAGAACCAGCAGCCTCACGCTGGAGGAGGTCATTCCTGAATTAATCGATGGACACCGACGCGGCGAGCGGGTCGTGAGACTGCACGACGGTGATCCGTCGCTTTACAGCGCGATCAATGAACAGATCTGTGCGCTGAACGATGTCGAGATTCCTGTGGAGGTGATTCCTGGAATCAGTGCCTACCAGATCACAGCAGCATCCCTCGGCTGTGAACTCACCATTCCTGGAGTGGTTCAGACCATTGTGCTCAGTCGTGCAGGAGGTCGAACCGGAGTGCCGCCCCGTGAAGAGCTGCAGCATCTGAGTGCCCTGCAAGCCAGCCTCTGTCTTTACCTCAGTGCACGTCATGTTGAAGACGTGCAGAAGACGTTGCTGGAGCACTACCCCGACGACACCCCCGTCGCCATCGGGTACCGCGTGAGCTGGCCCGATGAAGCGATCTGTGTTGTGCCGCTTCGGGAGATGGCTACGACCTCTCAGAGCATGAATCTGATTCGCACCACGTTGTTCGTGATCAGTCCTGCTCTCTCACGCCGCCCCAATCGATCCAAGCTTTATTCACCGGAGCATGACCACCTGTTCAGACCCAAAAACACCTGAGGGACGGTGGTCTAAGATCCAGTTGTGCGGGCGATTAGCACAGTGGTAGCGCACTTCCTTCACACGGAAGGGGTCACTGGTTCGAATCCAGTATCGCCCATTTCAAGCTGATGCATGCCTGATGAGAGGCATCATTTTTAGGTGTTAAAACCTAATTTGGAATTAAGGTGAGGTAACGCAGAGCGTTCGCTTCCATGTCTGATGCGACCCATGTCCCAGACGATGACGCCTCCGCATTGCGCCTTGTTGGACAAGCTCTCAGGGATGGTCGCGAGCAGCGTGAGCTGAATCAACACGAGCTGGCCAACCGGTTGCACATCGGCGTTGAGCAGCTGGTGGCCCTGGAGACAGGACGCATGGACGGACTTCCAGAGCCAGTCTTCGTGAAGGCGATGGTGCGTCGTATCGCCAGTTATCTGCAGATCGATCCAGACCCCCTTGTCGCCCAACTTCAGCGGCCCAAGGGATCTGGTGGACCTCCCAGCCGCGACACTGCTGCAGAGGACACGCAAGCATCACCCAAGACCCAAAGCACAACCACAACCAACAACACCCTCCCTCTGCTGCTCTGGCTGCTGCCAATCGTGCTGCTCGGAGCGGCAGGAGCCCTGTGGGGATTGAACCGAACCTCGCAACGGCCCCTCACAGCCTCGGCACCACCGGTCAGCCCTGTCAGAGAGGCCATGCCTCCCCAAGCCTCCGTTCCTCCATCGACCACTCCTGTGTTGCAGATCAGCAGCCTGGAACCCAGCTGGATCACGATTCGACGCAATGGTGAAGTCGAGTTCGAAGGCCTGCTGGAACAACCCACGGTGATCGATGACCCACACGAAGTGGAGGTCTACGCAGGGCGTCCGGATCTCGTGATGGTGGATAGAGCTGGCGAACCGGGCACACCACTGGGGCCGATCACTCCTCTGCAGTGGTACTCGCTCAGCCCTGAACCTTCACGCTGAGACGTACCCCAGACGATTCGCGAACAACGTCTGCACAACTTTCCAGACTCCAACGCTCAAGGCTGAGGTTCTGATTAAGACGTTCTGAATGAAGACCGATTTCGAGCAGCCCAGGCGTTGCATCAACATCCAGGGATGTCACCACAGGTTCCGGCCGTCGATCGAGTGCTGCCGCCAAACGCAACAGCATGGCCATCTCACTGACAAGGCGTCTGTCCTGACGGGTCCCGAGGGCCTGCCAGGACTCGTGGCGTTTCTTCGGCAAGCTGCGACGGTGATACCGGGCAATGGCAGCCACCATCAGATGCTCTGCTTCTGAGTAGCCAAGCAGTTCGCCATGGCGAATCAGATACCAGGAATGTTTGTGGTAAGCACTGAGATTGATGTGTTGCCCGCAGGCGTGCAGCATCGCCGCGGCCCAGAGCAATTCTCGCCCCTGTCCGTCATCACTGTGCATCACCCCTCGGCTGTGGTCGTACAGCGACAGGGCATGCGCCGCAACCCGTTCAGCCCGTTTCTGGTTGACGGCGAAACGCTGAACCTGATGAATCACGGTGCGTTGGCGGATACTGCTCTGGAAACTGAAACGGTCCTCCAGGAAACCGTGTCGCAGCATCCAATCAACGATCAACCCCTCGCGTAACGCCCGTTCGCTGAGCAGCAACTCATCGGCACAGAGCATCTGCATGGTGGTCTGCAGGATCAAGGCTCCCGGAACGATGATTTCAGCCCTGCGTTCATTCAGTGACGACAACTCACGGCGCTGTCTCGGCGTCAGTGACACCAGCTTGTCGACCAGAGCATCAAGTCTCTGGCGGGTGACTCGGTATCCGTGAAGCTTGAGCGGTGGTCGATCGTCCTCCTGTGCTGCCAGCGTGCCAATGGCCATGGCTGTGCCGCTGGTTGCCACCAGAACGGGAGTTTCTCCAGGCTTGATCCGACGTCGAACCTTGTCGACAGCCGGCTCAAGGGAACCCTGGATAAACGCCTGCAGAAACGAACGCCGATGGGGGGGCATCGGATCGTCCTTGACGAACTCCCGCTGCAAACGAACAGCTCCAACCCGTGTGCTCGTGAGCGCACGGGCATCACGTCCATCGGCCAGGATCAGTTCCGTGGATCCGCCACCGATGTCCAGCAACAGGTGTGGACGATCGCCAAAGGACATGCCCGACAGCACGCCGAGATAGATCAGGCGCGCCTCCTCAGGTCC
>JBGKDR010000150.1:0-8465 GCA_042954225.1 Parasynechococcus sp. | reverse complement strand
CCTTTGAGCCAAGCTGTGAACGCCATGCTGAAGCCCGTTCTCAGCGGCGAAGCCAACAGTCGTCTTCACTTTGAACAGACCAACGGCTTTCACGGCCTGCAACTGTGCCAGGGAGCTGGGGTCTACGACTTCACGGAGTTGAGCGGAGGCATGCGCGAACAATTGGCCGCTGCCGTGCGTCTTGCCATGGCAGATGTGCTGCGGAGTGGCCATGACGGTTGTTTGCCCCTGATTTTTGACGATGCTTTCACCAACAGTGATCCGGCGCGGATCGAAGGCATCAAAGCAATGCTTCAGCAGGCTGTTGATCGTGGCCTTCAGATCATTCTGCTGAGCTGTGATGCTGAGCCTTACGAAACAATTGCCGATGTTGTTCATCATCTGCCCTCGCAACGTGCATCCGCTGCGCCATGAAGAAAGGTGAGGGTGCCCTGCAAAGCATGGCGTGCCTCTTCAACATGCAAGCAATCGAGAACTGGCTGATGACCCTCGGCGAACTCTTCCTGGAAGCAGTCTCTACCGGCGTGATCACCAATGGTGAGATGACATGGGTCACCGATCACCAAAATCAGTTCACACGCACCGAAGAAGCCGTCGCACAACGGCTCGGCCGCATGGTGGACGAAGGATTGATTCAGCTGGGCTGTCGGGTGGCCAGCAGCTGACCTGCAGCTCACTAAAGAAAATCAAAATCATCCGGTTCATCCGATTCCGACGCCTGAATCATCAGGCTTGACATCGGAAGAACAAAACAGAGGACGATCACGAGTTCCATCTGTTGTACAAAAACGAAACTGGACAATGGCCCATTGATGCGGTGAACGAATGCATCAATCAATTCACTTTTTCTTCAGGTCAGTAGCCAAGACGACACAACTCAGAGGGTGAGTAAACCGACTCATCCAGCCTCCAGAGGCTTGAACCCCTGCCCTAGGCGCTGTGACGGGGTGTTCGCGCTGAATCGAAACCGCCCTGGCCCGAGGCAGCAATCCCATGCTCAATCGACAACAAATCCTTTGACAGGAGTGTCAACCCAACGCCCATCAACGCGAGTGCCAGGCCACGATCCTTGTCTGCAGCACCTGCTACCAACCGGGAAAGCTTCAGATGTTTTTCCCAGGAGAAGTGCATTGAAACCAGTAGCGACAACACTTTTCTAATGGTTCAGCATTACGAATCACGGACATCAGAAACAACAGGCAATGTTCTGTAACCAGCAAAATGTATTCGCTTGAGCACTGAAACCTCAAACCCGTAGCAATAACTACCCTTGCAACTTGCTTGATCAAGGCAATAACAGTACGTTGAAACAGTCATTTCAAAGCAATGTATGGAACCAATCGCTTTGACTCTTGGCCAGAAATTCGAGATCGAAAAATTTTGTCGTGAAATCGACTCGTCCAATGATGTCGATCAACTACGGAGCATTGCCAAGGACCTGATGGTCGCATGGAAGCAACAACAGGCTTCGACCCTTTGGGTGATGAAGCAATCAAACGGTATCTGACCTCTACTGCCACACATTCGAGGACGGATTGATGGAACCCTATGAGCCATCGACGACGATGGAGATGGATCTGAATGCCCTGCGACTCCTTCACCGCGTTGTGTCCGACGCCCATGAGCGTTGGTCTGGAGGTCCAGCAGAGGAGCAGATGTGCCTTCATGCCATGAAGACACAACTCTATGCGGCACTGATGGATCACCTCCTTGACTCGGGATCCATTTGAGAAAACTCTCGAATCATCGACCAGGCTTCTTCTACCGAATCTGTAAAGCTGAAGAGGTTGAGATGCTCATCGGCAATCAAACCTGAATCAGCAAGAAAATCAAAATCAATCAGTCGTTTCCAGTAGTCACGACCAAACAGAACAATCGGCATCGGTCGCTTCATTCCTGTCTGACGAAGCGTCAGAACCTCGAACAACTCATCCAAGGTTCCAAACCCTCCTGGGAAGAGGACTGCTCCAGCTGAACGCATAACGAAATGAAATTTCCTCAATGAGAAATAGTTAAACAGAAAACACAATTCAGGCGTCACGTACGGATTGGGATGTTGCTCGCCTGGCAGGGTGATGTTCAACCCGATCGAGCGACCACCCACATCAAAGGCTCCCCGATTCGCCGCCTCCATAATCCCTGGACCGCCCCCGGTGACAATCACATGACGGCGACCATCGTCAGCTGGCTGAGAGCTCACCAACTTGGCAAAGTGTCGGGCATCGTCATAGAAATGAGACAACAGCATCAACTTCTCAGCCCTGGAGCATTCACGCTTGAGCCTCTCTGAGGAAGGGTCCGATGCGAGGGCATCCTTCGCATGATTAATGCGCTGCTGGGCATCATCGCGTGACACAACATTGACACCACCAAACACAATCACGGTGGATTGAATATTCAATTCATTGAGAACTGCTTCCGGCTTAGTGATTTCAAGAAGCATGCGCACACCGCGCATCTCATCCGACTGCAACAGTGAGGCATCTTCATGCGCACGCCGATATGCTTCAGAATTGAGAATGGCACGGAGATTATCAGCAACCAAAGCCTGATTCTCACTGAGATCAGCCAACTGTAAAGATGATGAACCCACGATCGTCCCTCCTTAATTGATCGGATCTAAGAACGCCTGACCAGCTTGGTTCCATCAATAGATTTGAAACTTAACCTACAAATTCAACACACAGCTACCAATGGAGGTTGTGAACCGAGGAAGCTGTTGTTGATGGATCCAGGAGGACATCCATGAGACTCCACTTCATCCCTATCCACATTTTCAGAGAAACCCCGGCGGTCACCTTTTTCGATGCCGGCGTTCCGGGAAGCAACGGCACCGATGTCGTTGCACATCACGGTGCTGCAACATCACCACCGGACGACGAGGGTAGTGAGCAGTACTACGTGCATCACCATCAGATTGATCACAATCTCGTCCTGGAGGGAAAGCGGATCTTCACGTTGCTCAATCCACTCTGGGATCAGCCTCATCATGTCATCGAACTGGTGCGCTCAATGGGAGCCCTTCAGATCCCGATCGGTACCTTTCATCGATCACGATCTGGCGACGACGGAAGCATGGTGCTGAACCAGTCCCATCGTGATTCTGACTTCAACTTCCGCACAGAATTCATTCCTGTGCGACTACAAGATCGTGAGGATCTCCTTCAGGCCAAAGCAACAGACCCGTGGATCTGGAGTTGGAAGGATGGTCATATCTGCCGAGAGCACCGTCACTAATGCCAGTGTTTTCTCCGTTTCGACTGTCGCTTTAATCGCTTGACCAACCGCGGCGCGGCATTGGTCAGACGACGCTGCTCGACCTCCGTCCATCGCCAGCACAGCCAGGACAACATCCCCAGAACAACAACAACCCACAACCAAGCCATCGCGCGTCCCCAGCCCTTCACCCAGCTGATTGGTAGCGAAGCACAACCTGCGCCTCAACAGGGACGTCTGGCATGGAACTGCACAACGGAACTCAATCCCTGATGGGACGGGCCCTCATCAAGGCAGATCTCCTCTTCTGCGAGCGTGAGGATCTCCAGCCCGGCGAAGGCACGACTCAACTGCTCAGGTTCAATCAACCAGGACAACTCAGATGGGCCTCCGGTGTGATGCCGCAATTGCCGTGGGCTATAGCCAACGAGGATCAGCTCTCCCCCCGGTTTAAGAGCAGCAGCAGCACGGCCGTACACAGTGGACCTCAGATCTGGTGACAGGTGCATCCAGATGGCCACAACCAGATCAAACCCTTGCTTGGGCGGATCAAAGTCCGCCAGATCCACCTGCTGATCCTCGAAACAGACCCCGCGCTCAACGGCGAGTCGTCTGGCCAACTGCAGACCTTCTGAGCTGAAATCTTGCACCGTGACCGCAAATCCAAGTTCAGCGAGATAGACGGCATTGCGACCTCCCCCCTCAGCGAGACACAGGGCCTTGCCGGAGTGTGGGCCAAACACCCTTGCGGCCAGAAATGCGTTTGGGGTTACCCCATAGGCGTAGCCCCGACGCAGAAAGTGCTGATCCCAGTAGGCATGGCCAGATCGATCACGGTCCTGATCCGTTGTGAGCCCCATGGGCCTTATCGCTCAGCGTCTTGTTCGAGGGTCCACTCCAGCAAGGCTGCTGTGAGCAAGGTCTTCATCCGCTGAAGTCCTTCCTGCTCTCGGGGATCAGGACCTCCGGGCCACTTTTCCAAATAGAACGCGACCGATCGATGCAGGAGGCGGATGGCCTCGCGATCCAACTGAAACTGAAGGGTGGAGCCGTCATCGTCCATCGCCCCATTCTGGCGCGTGACCCGCTCAGGCCACCTGAACGGGAGTTCGTTCCAGCTGTGTATTGACCGGGCGTGGTTTCAGCAGGGTGGCCCGATCGGCGCAACCGGCCTCAGCAAGATCGGCCTGAAGAGTGGGAGAGCAACTCAACAGACGCGACCAACTCGGCAGTTGGTGGGCGATCGGTGCTTCAACAAGCTTGGTGAGACCGGAACGCAGCAGGCCGGAAAAACTCTGTACAGCCAGTTCCTCGGAATGACGGTCGTAGGGAAGACCATTCACTGCGGAGTCGAGACCAAACTGACGAACACGGTCTTGCCCCACTCGCCGATACAGCACTTCCAGGGTTGGCAACTGGTCTCGGGAGACGATGCAGCCTTCATGCTCCATCAGCCCGCGCAATACGGTTCCAAAAATCTCACCGGCCATGCGCTGAAGACCTTCAGAGGGCTTGTCACCGAGAGATTTGTGCTTGTGATCGAACAAACCGAGGTCAACCTGGGCAATGCGACTGGGGGCGACATGGCGATACACCTCAGATAGCAATCCGATCTCAAGCCCCCAATCGGATGGAATCCGCAGATTCATGGCCAGGTCAGTCGTGAACGCAAATTCACCGGCCAGGGGGTAACGAAACGACTGCAGATAGCGCAGGTAGGGCAGTGAACCGAACATCTGCTCAAGGCTGCTGAGCAGCGGGCCAACAAACAAACGGGTGGCTCGTCCCTGAAGCGCATGGGTCTCCAGAGACAGGCGGCTGTAGAAGGCCTTGACATACGCGATCCCATGAGATGGATCAAGCAAAGGACTCAACATCCGTTCTGGGTAGGACGGGCCAAACGTCCGGATGTCGGCATCGAATAATCCAACGACCTCAGCGTTTTGACTGGCAACGCCAAGCCCCTGCCAGACCGCCCAGCCTTTCCCTGGCGGACCCATGACATCAAGGCCCAACTCCTTGACCGAAAGCAACAGTTCCCTCACAGCAGGACCATTGGTCCAATGGACATGGACTGGAAAGGGCATCTCGGCAAAAAACAGCTCTGCCGCGGCAACATCCTCAGCCGTATCAGCAGCCAGGGCGACGACGAGGGACTGGAGACCTCGAAGTTCAGAGAGCGCCTCGCGAATTAATTTCAAGGCAGGCCTGCTGAATTCCTCCATCAGACAGGGAATCAACAGCGCTGTTGGCCGACGCTCCAACTGCCTTTGGAACCCAGCGGGATCGAGATTGCCCAAGCCGTAATCGTGAACGGTTGTGATCAATCCCTGCTGAAAGTCCATCCAGTGTTCCTTGAAACAACAAAAACCTGTGGACTGCCCCATACCTTTGGATCAAGCCGCAGAGAGGGGGGCGATGCAGAGAACCCTGAGAATGAATCTGGACTCTCTGCTCCACACGCTTTACGGGACGCAGTCTTCACAGACGCTTCATTTGATGTCGTCGCAATTGCTGCAATCTTCATCAAGCCTGTCAGCAAATAACCACAGTTCAAAGCGCTGGGATGCGAGCACCTGCGTGCTGATCACCTATGCCGACAGCATTCAGGACGGCGACGCGCCTGGCCTGAAAACCCTTCGTTCTCTGCTGAACACGCACCTTCCCTTGATCTCATCGGTGGTGCACGTGCTGCCCTTCCTGAAGGCCACCAGTGATGGGGGCTTTGCCGTCGCCAGCCACGACCAGCTGGAGGAACGTCATGGCACCTGGGGGGATCTCGATGCCCTGGCCGAAGGGCGAACCCTGATGGCCGATCTGGTGCTCAATCACATCTCTGCATCCCATCCGTGGGTGCAGGACTTCCTCAACGACGCCGAGCCAGGCCGGTCCTGCATCCTTACCGGGTCGCCAGATCCCTGCTGGGACGACGTTGTCCGTCCAAGAAGCTCCGCACTGTTCTCAACGTTGCACAGCAGCAACGGGGCCCATCAGGTCTGGACGACGTTCGGGCCCGACCAGGTCGATGTGGACTGGCGCAGCCCGGACGTTTTACGGGGATTTGCCGAACTGATGGCACGGTTCTGCCAGCACGGCGTGTCCTGGATTCGCCTCGATGCGGTGGGCTTCATCTGGAAGGAACCCTTCACAAACTGCATCCACAGACCAGAGGCCCACTCAGTGGTGGAAGTGCTGCGTCTGCTGCTGGAGGAGCAGGTGCCTGCTGGCGTCGTGGTGAGCGAAACCAATGTGCCTGAGCAGGAAAATCTGTCGTATCTGCGCAGCGGCCGGGAAGCGCATCTGGCCTACAACTTTCCACTGCCACCGTTGCTATTGGAAGCCGCTATCAGTGGCAAGGCTGATCTGCTGAACCAATGGCTGAACCGATGGCCCAATCTCCCTGAGCAGACAGGGCTGCTCAATTTCACCGCCAGCCATGACGGCATCGGCCTCCGACCTCTGGAAGGGCTGATGGATCAGTCCAGATTGATCCAACTGTTGATTCGCTGCGAACAACGTGGAGGCTTGATCAGCCACCGTCGCCTCCACGACGGCAGCGATGCGCCGTACGAAATCAACATCAGCTGGTGGTCAGCAATGGCGGACGGTGGAATCGATCCGGGCCATCTGCAGATCGAACGCTTCCTGGCGACGCAGTTTCTCGTGCTGGCGCTGCCGGGGATTCCCGCGTTTTATCTACCGGCTCTGCTGGCCACACCCAATGATCTGGCCAGATTCCGTCGCACAGGGCACCGTCGCGATCTGAACCGACCGACGTTTCGGTACTCAACGCTGGACAATCGGCTCAAGGATCCCCATGATCCCGCGAGCATCGTGCTTCAGAGGCTGCGGGACGCCATGACGATCAGGACAACCCTGCCGGCTTTCGACCCGGATGCCCCGATGCAGGTCCTCAGTGCAGAGCGTTTTGATGCCGTGATTCTCCAACGGGGGCAAGACGATCAGCGCGTCTGGGCGATCCATAACCTCACCCCGTCTCGCCTCACGATCAATCCAGCTGTTTTTGATCCCGGCGCGTCCTCCTCAGGCTGGCGGGATCATCTGCACCCCGAGCGGACACTTCTCAACTCAGCCCCCCTGGAATTGGATCCATTCGACGTGTGCTGGCTGCAACAGGAGTGCGGACGATGAGCGGTCAGTGGTGGGTCGTTACGGACCTCGATGGCACGCTGATGGACCACAGCTACAGCTGGGCGGCTGCGGAAGCAGCCATCGCAGCTCTGCAGCAGAAGGGAATCCCGATCATCCCCTGCACCAGCAAAACCGCTGAGGAAGTGCGCTTGTTCCGGAAGCGGGCAGGACTGAGGGATCCATTCATCGTCGAAAACGGTGGCGCCATCCATGGGGAGACCGCAACCGGTGAGGAGTGGCAGATCAGTCTTGGACCAGGCCACCAGGATCTACGACCCGAGCTTGATGCCCTGAGCTCGGCCCTTGGAGAACCCTTGCTGGCGCTAGAGGACCTCAGCGACCGACAAGGCCATGAGCTGCTCGGTCTTGAGGGAGCTGCGCTGCAGACAGCCCAACGGCGCCAGTGGAGTGTTCCCTTCGTTCCACCCCGAGAGGAGCTTCGACAACAACTCGCGGATCTGGCCAAGGCCCGCGGCTTGGGCCTGGTTCAGGGCAACAGGATGGCTCATCTGTTGGGACAAGGCGTGAGCAAAGGGCACGCCCTCGAGCAGCTGCGGGTGAAGCTCAATGCTCCGAATGCCAAGGTCTTCGGCCTGGGCGATTCGCCGAACGATCTGCCCCTGCTGGATGTCGCCGATATTGCCGTTGTGGTTCCAGGGCAGTCAGGTCCCCATCCGGCCTTCAGCCAACGGCTGAAACAGGGAGATTTTCAACTGGCGCCATCCAGCCACGACCGCGGCTGGGCGATGGCCGTTCAGCAATTGTTGTCCTGAATCACAAACCCCTCAGGCATCAGCACACCAAAAAGCCCCCACCGTGAGGTGAGGGCTTGGCGATTCAACCGAAGCTGAATCTCTTGGAGACTTCAGCCTCAGGCTGTTTCGATCAACCGATGGCGGGAGCTTGCAGAGCCACAGGAGTGGACTCAACAGCAGCCAGGTCGAGGGGGAAGTTGTGAGCGTTGCGCTCGTGCATGACTTCCATGCCGAGGTTGGCGCGGTTCAGAACATCAGCCCAGGTGTTCAGGACGCGGCCCTGACCATCAAGGATGGACTGGTTGAAGTTGAAACCGTTCAGGTTGAAGGCCATGGTGCTGA
>JBGKDR010000149.1:0-1731 GCA_042954225.1 Parasynechococcus sp. | reverse complement strand
TTGGTGGCTGGCAGTGGTCTGATCGGCTGGGGATTGGAACAACTGGCCCTCGGTCATGGGGGACACACCAGCCCATGGCTCAACACATTGGCGACGGCCCTGATGGTGGTCGGGCTTGCCAGCGCCTTGGCGGGTCGCAGCCTCCAGCAAGCGGTGTCGACTGTTTTGGACGCGCTTCTCGAGGGCGATCGGCCCCTGGCTCGTCAACGGCTGCAGTGGATTGTCGGACGGGACACCGCTGACCTCGACGAGGCCGGCATTCTGCGGGCAACAGCAGAGACCGCCGCAGAAAACAGTGTGGATGGGCTGTTTGCACCTCTGTTCTGGATGGGTGTTGGCGTCGCGCTCTGGAGTGTCGATTCCCACTGGCCTGGTCCCCTCAGCCTGGCTTGGGCATTCAAGGCAGCAAGCACCCTTGATTCGATGCTGGGCTATCGACGGGAACGCCTGCGCTGGTTAGGCACCGCTGGTGCACGCCTCGATGATGCGTTGGTCTGGATTCCCTGCCGTCTGGTCATGGTCAGCCTGCCGCTGATCGCAAGGCCCTGGCAACAGTGGGGGATGCTCGTTCGTGCAGCGGAAAAAGACGGACGCCATGACCCTTCGCCAAACGCCGGGCGGGCTGAAGCGATCTATGCCCATTGCGCAGGGATGCGCTTGGGCGGACTGAATCGCTATGGAGACCGCTGGATCGAGAAACCTGTGCTGGCTGCGGACAAGCCCTCAGCTGATGACCAAGGCGTGAGACGCATCCTGCGGCTGACTCGACAGCTCGCTTTGACCTGGCTTCTGATCATCCTGGTCACGGCTGTTGCCCTCAACGCGAATCAGTAGGCGCCGCGATCCATTGGCAACAGCAACACTCCGAGAGTGCGAACAATGATGGCCAGATCAAGCCCGAAACTCCGACCGCGGGCATAGGCCAAGTCGAGCTTCACCCGTTTTTTGTAGCTGAGATTGTTGCGGCCGCTGACCTGCCAGAGCCCGGTGAGACCAGGGCGAACGGCGGCGACTTCGTCCATATAGGAGCCATAACGATTCAACTCCTGATCAACGATGGGCCTTGGCCCAACCACGCTCATCTCACCAAGCAGAACATTGAGGAACTGGGGCAGTTCATCAAGACTGGAGCGACGCAGAAACTTCCCGATCCAAGTGATCCTTGGGTCTTTTTTCAGCTTGAAGTCACGCTCATATTCGTGTCGAAGTTTGGGATCAGCCGCCAGAACCCGTGCAAGTACCGCATCAGCATCGGAGCGCATCGTGCGGAACTTGATGCAGCCGAAACGCTGATAAGCCCGACCCACCCGGCGCTGAACGTAGAAAACCGGTCCAGGGGAACTGAGCTTGACCAGAGCCGCCAGCAAGAGCAGGACCGGTGATCCCAATGTGAGGACCGTGAGCGAAAAAACGATGTCCCCAGTGCGCTTGATCACCCGACCGGAACGATCCTGCTGATCAATCAGCGTGGGAACCGTCAGCTCCGAGGGAGGTGCTGAGATCACCGCGAGATGCGGTCGGTAGGCCCGTCGGCCAAGAGCGCGTCCTGCTGTTTGCCTCAGTGATGGCCTGGGGGCCGTGGTCAAAGGCTCAATCTGTGTCTCAACACACTCAACGTCACAGGCGCAGGCCAGGCATCTCTCCAGGGTCACTCGCGGCAACGGCACAGCCCCGGCGATGGTCAGACCAGGCCCGGTGAACGGCAGCTTCGAAGCGAGCCGCGAAAGCCTC
>JBGKDR010000148.1:0-1497 GCA_042954225.1 Parasynechococcus sp. | reverse complement strand
GTGACGCTGTCGTAAATCCAGCGGTAGCGGTAGGCGAGGGGGCGAAGAAAGGAGGTCATCAGGCGCGGAGCCGAGCGAGTGCGGTATCCACGGCCTGCTGCTGGTCCCTGCGGGTGATCCAGTGGTGGTAGGTCCGGGTGTGGATCGCCACGGAGTGGCCCATCATTCTGGCGGCCACGGTGTCCGGCAGGCCGATGTGAATGGTGCGAACCGCCCAGGCATGACGCAGGTCGTAGGGGGTGATGGGCAGCGCATACCGGCGGAATTGCTCACTCACCCGTCGCCCCACCTGCTGAAGTGTCGTCCTGCGCAGGTCGGTGTTGATCGATGGCAGCAGCTCCTGGCTGTTGGCACCCAGTTGCTCCAACCCGAAACGCTCGACCCAGTCGGGATGGAAGGGCCAACTTTGATGCTCCCCGGTTTTGGTGCTTGGCAGCACCCGCAGCACCTTGTCCCCCTCCGAGCTGAGCGGGCTGCAGTCGCAGAAGAACACCTCATGGTTGCGCAGCCCGTAGGTGGCCATCAGCCCGTAGGCCAGACGCCAGCGCGGGTTTGGGATCCGCATCGCCGCCTCAAGGATCTGGGCATCTGTCGGTAACTGTCGGAATTGCGCTTTGTGCAGCCCGTAGCCACCGGCTTCCTGTCGCCAGTCCTCCGGCAGGGCAATCGCGAGATGACCGGCAAGGGCCGCCAGTGCGGTCGCGCATTGTTGCCGGCTGCGACTGCCGTCCTCGTAGCTCGACAGCGTTGTCAGCAGCAGGGCCGACGTGATCGGCTCTCCCTTGGCCATGCTCTGCAGCCGCCTGAGGTAGGGGAGATAGGCCGCTGTCCAGGTGGTCCGGCTGCCTGCGGGTGAGCGTCGACGCCGCGGATCGGCAAAAAAAGCGGCCTGGAAGCCGTCAATCACGCGAGCGAGATCGCCGTGGACTGCCGACCCAGCGCTGCTTGCTGCACCCGATCGGGCTCGCCAGTCGCTCCACTGACAGGCCTCCCGTTTGAGCTGGTGCTCGATCAGCCGGACGGTTTGTTCGGCCTCCTGCAAGCCGTTGGCGTCCGCCGCCAGTCCTGGGCTGATCCGCTGAACCCGGGTCTGTTCCGCGTCCCCTGCGGTCGGCAGAGGCCCGCGCAGGTTCAGCCGCTGGCCGCGCTGTTCGACACGGAGTCGGAATCCGTCCTCGCGGAGCCGTCGGTTGCTGGCCTCGAGGGCGTTGCGGAGATCCATGGATCCGTCATCGGCTCTGAAGATGACGTTTTTGGGGGCTACGCTCAACCCCTCGTTTTTGATCCGTTCCGTATGTCCCGCGTCGGCGTTGTCCTGCTGAACCTGGGTGGACCGGAGCGAATCCAAGACGTCGGCCCGTTTCTCTACAACCTGTTCGCGGATCCGGAGATCATCCGACTCCCGAGTCCAGCTCTGCAGAAGCCGCTGGCCTGGTTGATCAGCACCCTTCGCAGTGGCAAGTCGCAGGAGGCCTATCGCTCGATCGGTGGGGGCTC
>JBGKDR010000147.1:0-7825 GCA_042954225.1 Parasynechococcus sp. | reverse complement strand
TCCTGAGGGCAGATTCTCACGCGTTACTCACCCGTCCGCCACTAACCCGAAGGTTCGTTCGACTTGCATGTGTTAAGCACGCCGCCAGCGTTCATCCTGAGCCAGGATCAAACTCTCCGTTGTAGATCATTTCCTCTTGGACATTCTCATGTCCTCAAAATGATTTGCTTCACCCACAATTCAACTCATTCGTTGATCGCAGTTGTTGCCTCCTTTTAGCTGACACAAAAAGGGTTCTTAAGAGTGCATCTTTAGATCTCTCTATCAATGACTTTCCGGGATCTCAGATCCGGTTGTCGCTCCACCAATGCGCACACCGGCAACAAGCAAGCTTCGTGAAAAACTCACTCATTGCAGCGCATTCGCTTCAACGCAACAAATAAAATTTTGACGGGACCTCACACCTTTATCGCACTTTCATCCGATCGCTCACTTCAGCCTCGCGGCTCAAGCTCGACAAACGGACGCGATA
The DNA here is from genome assembly GCA_042954225.1 of Parasynechococcus sp. GTDB lineage: Bacteria > Cyanobacteriota > Cyanobacteriia > PCC-6307 > Cyanobiaceae > Parasynechococcus. The sequence goes on along the minus strand of JBGKDR010000147.1, from coordinate 7,353 downwards.
AAAGCGTCAGTTCCTAAACTTTTCAATTGTCCAGGTTCTGCCGTCGCGCTCCCTTGCAGAAGCGGTTCAGCATCGCGGCCTCATCGGCCGCTTAGAAAACTTACATCACCGCAGGATTGGATCGCTCCTCACTGCTCCGTAAGTCACCACAGACACCAAATCAAGCTCTCGCTCGCCGGCGGTGTGGCCCGCGCTTTCCCCTTCCGGGTTCCGCGCAGACCAAAGAACATAACACCCCTCACCCCCTCCAACGCAACCCCAAACGACTTATTCCTGGGTTAATCGGCGTTCTGGTGTGCCAGAGAGGCGTTCACGAAGGGAGCGAAGAATCGCTGGGACCCTTGCGGCCCAAGGACTTTGTCCCAGCACAGCCAGCAGCTCCGCCTCACTCACCACATCGTCGAAGCCATCAGCATTCGCCCCTGGAAACCAATGGCCACCATTGCCGAGCAAGCGATAACGGGCCTGGGCAAAACACTGCAAATCCCAGGCTTCAAGCAAGTTATGCAGCCAAAGCAACACCGGAAGGTTGATCTGGCCCGGCGTGTGCTGCCACGACGGCAAACCCAGAGACCAGCTGTCTGACCAAGCTGCGCCAAGGGCATCACGAGCCGCCGCCCGCAGCCGAGCATCAATCGGCTCCAATAGACGATGGGCCTCAGGAAGCCGTTCCAGTGCCTCTAAGTGCAGATCGAAGTCCGAAGGACGGGCCGCTCCCACACTGATGGTGTGCACCCTCGGGTCACTCAGGCAGAACAGATCGTTGAAGACGATCGGATGCAACGGCGCACACAGGTCCAGCAGGCGATCCGATGGGCTGTGCAGATGGCCACCTTTGTCCGTTGGACTGATGATGAACACACCCATGTCCTGCTGACGGGCTTGCTCCAGAGCAGGGTCGTTGTCCTGCCGGATGTAATACCAGTGCAGGTTCACGTAGTCGAAGGCGCCGGACGCACAACTTTCGGCAATCAAATCGGTGGGCCCATGGGTCGAAAATCCGACGTGACCCACACGACCGTCGCGCTGCCAACGGCGTACCACTTCCATGCACCCCCCAGGCCGCAGCGTCTGCTCCAGATGTTCGGGGAGATTGATGCCATGAATGGCGAGCAGATCGAGCCGGTCTGAACCCAGACGCGAGCAGCTCAGTTCCAACTCCTGTTCAAAAGCCGCAGGGTCATCCCGAGGTGGCACCTTGCTTTGCAAGATGCGCTGGGCATCCGGTTGCTTGGGCAGTGCCCACCCAAGCTGTCGCTCTGACGTGCCGTAGTGCCGAGCGGTTTCAACATGGTGGAAACCAAGCCCCACCGCACGCTTGAGGGTGGAATTGAGATTCTCCTGCGACTCCTGGGTGATTGCGTCAGCAGACAAGTCACTCCAACTCTGCTGAAACCGCATGCCACCCAGCGACAACACTGGCATCGCTAGTTCCGTCCGTCCGAACCGACGTGTCGGAAGATTCTTCATTCCGCTGCTGGACTGGAACGTCGCATCCGCGAGGGAGACGGCATGCCGAGGGGTTGCAAATCCTGACGGTCGAGTTGGGCTCGGAGATCGTTGAGCCGCTCAAAAGGAACCCAGTGGATGCAATCCACTGGGCACGTCTCAATCGCTTCTTGAATCCGTTCAGTACTGTCCCCGTCCTGGCGGATAGCTCGGGAGCGGCCCAAGCTCGGTTCAATCACAAACGTATTGGTCGCCACATGGGCGCAGTACCGGCAACCGATACAAACGGCTTCATCAACCCAGACGGCTTGCTCTCGCAGTTGCCCACCCAGACAGGGCTCCAATCCAGAGGGAACGACCTCTGGTTGTGAGGGGGCAAGAAAGGCCTGCGAAGGATCGGTCAGGGCTCAGGCGTCCCAGCGCGTGACAACCAGCTCGATGGAGCCATCCCGTTGGACGGACTGTTCAGCCAGCTCGAAGCCCTCAGTCTTGGAAGCAGCCAGAACACTGTTCAAGGCATAACGCTGGGTGAGCTTGGAGAGAAAACGCTCGATGGGAATCTCCTGCTTCCACAGATCCAGGTCGGTCACCAACTCATAAGAACCAGTCTGCGCATTCATACGGAAGCCAAAATCACCACCGTTCTGCATCGGCACAGCCAGCTCGGCGGTCACGGTCTGGCCGCGATAGCCCCGAACAGTCCGCTCACCTTGCTCAGGATCAAATCCCATGTCTTGAAGGGCGAGAAGCAGCGGTTCACGCTGGCGCAGCTCGGTTTTGACGGTGCTGAAGTGCGACATCAGGACAGTTGTGCAGGAAGGGTCTGGGATTGAGGGTCGGGAAGAAGAAAAGCCTCGGCCGTGGCCTCGCGCTGTTCCACCGAGCCAAGTGCGGCTTCCAACCGTTCGGTGAGCTGCTGACACCCATCACCGGCCACCCCTTCGACCCGCTCTTCAACCCGACCATCGGGTCGAATCGTGAAGCGGACGGTGCGTTGGGGCATTCGGATGCGGGTTGAGGTGCGCAATCTAAGGGGACTGCGGCCCAGCTGTCGCCAGCGTTGTTACATGCACACCACCCGGGTTGTCAGCTGATGAAGCCGTCGTCCACCAACGCCTGAAGTCGAGAAAGCACCATGGAGTCCTCCATCTGTTCAAGTGCGGTTCGCGCTTCATCGCGAACCGACGATTCGCCGTCGTGCAGCAGTGCCTCGACAAGAGCCTCAACGACCTCCTGACGGCGTGGCTCCACCAACAGGTCAACAAGACGTCCCAGGGCCCAGATGCAGTTGCTGCGCACCGCGGGCTCACTGTCGATGCGAAGACTGAGCAGCAACTGGCCAGCGGCGGGATCGGCTTTCGCGGGCGATCGACTGCCGGCTTCCGCCAGGGATCCAGGACACCAGAGACGGACAGCCGCCACATCATTCTGGAGCGCCTTCATCAAGGGGTTGAGGATCGGCGCATCAGGGAAGTTCCCCAGACTCCATGCCGTGGCCTTGCGCACGTATGCATTGCTGTCGACACGCAGCAAGGCAAGGAGAGGTTCCACCGCCGGTGGCGACGGGTTGCGACCAAGGGCATAGACCGCACTCATGCGCTCCACCGGGCATTGGCGTTGCAGCAAGGGCAACAGCAATGGCACGGCCCTTGGATCGCGATATTCACAAAACACCCTCAGACCCTGAAGACGCTGCTCATGGCCCTGTTTGAGCCAGGTCAGTCCCTCATCGCAGATCCGGGCTGCCTCACCGGAATCATCGGCAGCGTCATCCAGATCAATGGAGTCCAACGGATCCAATGTCTCCTCCGCAGCCAGCTCCTGGGCCAGCAAGTCCGGATCGATGGAGAGATTCGCGAGGCCCTGATCCCGCTGTTGTCCTGAGGCGTCCGTCATAGACCGGATCGTAAACGCAGCAGCGCTGGGCATCACCCCATCGGTGCCGGGGCCAGCATGTCACCGGGCAACCAGATCCTGGCGCTCACGGCGACCAAGGCCAGCGCGAACAGCACCACGATCAGAGCAGGAAGCACGGTGGAGCGGAAAAAAGCCAACGCATCAGAGCGGATGCGTCATTCTGCGTGGCGCGGCGTCCCAGATGTCGAGGTTGCCTTGTAGGTCGCACCAGCGAGCACGGCCACCACAAGGCCTCCCCAACCAAAGGGCTGCTGATGCAGCAGGAACCCACCGATCCCAAGAAGGGCACTGAACAGGATCACGGAGGCCAGCACAAAGCGACGGATCATCCCGGCCAGGGTGTCCATCGGAGTCACACCGACCTGATCACGCCAACGCGCCCAGCCTGGTCCTGGAGGACGCACCCGTCGGACGAAGGTCTCAAGCACAGCGTCTGACTCAGGAGGTGTGGCGAGCATCGTTGCGATCCAGACCACGGCACTGAGCCCCGTGATCACCGTGAGGCGAATGCCGTAGTCATCGATGCGCACCAGGGGCATCACGGAGGTCACGAGTCCGACAACAAAACCGCAGAGCATCGCGGCCAACTCAGCGGCGGCATTGACCCGCCACCAGAACCAGCGGAGCACGAGCACCACCCCGGGACCGGAGCCGATCGCGATCACCAGACGGAAGACCGTCCCGATGCTGTCGCTGACCAGAGCGGTGATCACACCCAGCACCAGCAACAGAACCGTTGTGAGCTGTCCGACGAGAAGCAGTTCGCGTGACCCGGCCTTCGGCCGCACAAAACGCTGGTAGAGGTCATGGGTGAGATAGCTCGCCCCCCAGTTCACGGAGGTGCTCACGGTGCTCATGAAGGCGGCCACCAAGGAGACGACAACCAGGCCGAGGGCGACGGGGGGGAGCAACGCAACAGCCAGGGCTGGATAGCTGAGTTCCCAGTCGCTCTGGGCAGGAAGCAGAACCAGGGCGGCCAAGGCCACGACAATCCAGAGCCAGCTGCGAACCAGATAGTTCACGACCAGGAACACCCAACCCGCCAGACGGGCCTGTTGTTCGTCCCGGGTGGCGAGCATGCGCTGAATGAACTCGCCGCCCCCATCGCTGCGGCGGAAACTCCACCACTGCACAGCGATGTACGACAGGAACATCGGAATCGTGATCTGAGCAGCATCCAGCCAACGCACACCGTTGCCGTCCCAGGTCCAGGGCACGAGCGACAGCAGCTCCGGGCGATCGAGGGCCTGCAGTTGTGCCAGCAGCGCATCCATGCCACCGGCGGCGTGCAGTGCTGCGACAGCAACAGCCAGGGCCCCCACCAAGGCGAGAACGAGCTGGATCAGATCGGTGACGACAACAGCCCAGAGCCCTCCGGCAACGGTGTAAGTCACCACCAGCACGGCCACGATGACCATCAACCAGACGGTGTCGGTGAGGCCAAAGGCAAGGGGCTCACCAGACACGATGCCCAGGGCCTCCACCACCTTGCGCAAAGCCAGAAAGGCATAGCCAATGCCAATGCAGTTGACCGGCAAAGCGAGCAGAAAGGCCTTGATGCCCCGCAACCAGGCCGCCGCCACTCCGCCGTAGCGGAGTTCGGTGAACGCCGCATCGGTGAGAACGCCACTGCGTCGCCAGAGGGGTGCGAACACCACAGCCATGGCCACATGGGCCAGAGCGAAGCCCCACCATTCCCAGTTGCCAGCCAGGCCACGCGTCCCGACCAGACCAGCCACATACAAGGGGGTATCGATGGAAAACGTGGTGGCCGCCATCGATGCGCCGGCCAACCAACCCGTCAAACGCCGTCCAGCGACGAAATAATCGTCTTCTCCACGGTTTCGGCGGGCTAACCACAACCCGAGAAACAGGGTGAAGAGCAGATAGGCAACCAGGAGAAACCAGTCAACGGTGGCCATAGTTCAAGTCCGAGGCTTGCAGTTAAAGCGACATGACGGCGTTCAGCTGGTCTGGCGCTGACGTCGTAACTGACCACAGGCGGCGTTCTGATCAAGACCACGGCTGGCCCGCAGACTCACTGCCACGCCGCGACGCTCGAGCACGCGTCGGAAGCCTTCGATCCGCTCAGGGGTGGGGCGCTTGAACTCCTCCTCCTCGATGGGGTTGTAGGCGATCAGGTTGACGTGGCTCTGGAAGCCACCGACACGATCCGCCAGTTCAGCGGCATGGTGCGGATGGTCATTCAGACCACCCAGAAGGATGTACTCGAAACTGACGCGCCGCCCCGTGACCGCCAGGTAATGGCGGCAGTCGTCCAGCAGCGCGTCATAGGGATAAGCATGGGCTGTGGGAATCAGCTCCTCCCGCAGTTGCTGATTCGGAGCGTGGAGACTCACGGCCAGGGTGAACTGGGCACGCCCCAAGGTTTTGAGAGCGAGCTCGGCAAGCTGAGGCAGAGTTTTGGGCACGCCCACCGTGCTCACGGTGATGCGGCGTTGACCGATGCCGAGATCGTCGTTGAGACAACGAATGGCAGCGAGCACCGCTTCGCTGTTCAGCAGCGGCTCCCCCATCCCCATGAACACGATGTGAGAGGGCCGACGCTCCATCACATCGCGGACACTGAGGACCTGATCAACAATTTCATGGGTCTGCAGCGAGCGCTGCAGACCGCCCTTGCCGGTGGCGCAGAAACGACAGGCCATGGGGCATCCAACCTGACTCGACACACAGACCGTCAGGCGTTGATCGGTGGGAATGCCAACGGTTTCGATGGTCTCGCCATCGTCAGTCGCCAGAAGCAACTTGGTGGTTGCGTCGGCCGCGACACTGCGATGGACCTCGCGCAGGCGACCGACATCGATGCCTTGCTCGAGGAGATCGGCACGCCAGGCCTTCGGCAGCACCGTGATGTCGGAGAGAGAGCGTGCACCTTTGGCATAAAGCCAGTCGTGGAGCTGTCGCCCACGAAATGGCTTCTGCCCTTGCTGGACCGCCCAGTCCTGAAGCTCGGCCGCGCTGCGGCCGAGCAATGCGGTGGTCACCAGATCAACAGGCCGTGGCCGAGCTTGAACTCAACGGCGAGCAGGGCGATGAAACCAAGCATCGCCACACGACCATTGAGCTTTTCTGTGTGGCCATGAAATCCATAGCGCGGCAAGCGTCGCTGAGGAATTTCGGTGGGCTCAATCATGCGCGGATCAGCAATGGAACAAAGGTGACCGGAGATCACTCGTCGGACAGAAGTCCTTCCTCCTGAAGACCTTCAACGGCTTCAGCATCCACCACCTGCTCTTCCTTCAGCTCGTTGTCGGCATCAGGACGGGTGAATGCCGCGAAGTTACTCGCGTTGGGGTCGATGTTGTGACGGGTGCGGGTGGCCTCAAGATCCGCATCGCTGGGATCGTCAAGCACGGAACTGGCGTTGGCCGCAGAAGGCATCTCGACGGTGTAGTCGGGACGCAGGTTCTGCATGCGACGGTATCCAGCCGGATCCTCGGCAAGGATGTCGGGGTGAGGCCCCGCCTCCTTCTGAAGCTCCTCTTCGAAACCGCTGAAACCGGTACCGGCGGGAATCAGGCGACCGATGATCACGTTCTCCTTGAGGCCGCGGAGCCAGTCGCTCTTGCCCTCGATGGCCGCTTCGGTCAGCACGCGGGTGGTCTCCTGGAAGGAGGCCGCAGAGATGAAGCTGTCGGTGTTAAGCGAGGCCTTGGTGATACCAAGCAGCACCGGCTCGCCAGCCGCTGGCTTCTTCTTCTCTTTCTCGAGACGCTCATTGGTCTCCAGCCATTCGATCTTGTCGACCTGTTCACCGGCCAGATAACCGGAATCGCCCGCATCGAGGATTTCGATTTTCTGAAGCATCTGACGCACGATCACTTCGATATGCTTATCGTTGATCGGCACGCCCTGCAGTCGGTAAACGTCCTGGATCTCATCGATCAGGTAGTCAGCCAGGGCCTCGACGCCCAGGATGCGCAGGATGTCGTGCGGGGCCGGGTTACCGTCCAGCAGGTATTC
>JBGKDR010000146.1:0-5461 GCA_042954225.1 Parasynechococcus sp. | reverse complement strand
ACGCATCGGAACGATTCCTGTTTGTAGGGTGCCCGCGTGTGGGCAGGATGTCTCAAGCGGACAGTAGAGGAGGCGTTGGACCCCGATGCCAACAGTGCTTGCCCTCGAAACAAGTTGTGACGAGTCGGCAGCAGCCGTGGTGCGTCTTGCGGACGGTGAGATGACTGTCCTCGCGTCCACAATCGCGTCTCAGGTTGAGGAGCACGCCCGCTGGGGGGGAGTGGTTCCCGAAATCGCGTCGCGTCGTCATGTGGAGGCTCTTCCCGGTCTCATTGACCAAGCTCTGACGCAGAGCGGTCTGGGCTGGGATGCCATCGATGCCGTTGCGTCCACGGTGGCGCCTGGCCTGGCTGGCGCACTGATGGTGGCTTCTGTGACGGGACGCACCCTCGCTGCCTTGCATGGACGTCCGTTTCTAGGGATTCATCACCTGGAAGGACATTTGGCCTCTGTTCGTCTCAACGAGGGGGCACCATCGGCTCCTTATCTCGTGCTCCTTGTCAGTGGCGGTCACACGGAGCTGATCCGCTTCGAAGGGACTGGTGCCATGCGCCGCCTCGGTCGCAGCCATGACGATGCGGCTGGTGAAGCCTTCGACAAGGTCGCCCGTCTGCTTGGCCTTGGCTACCCCGGTGGGCCGGCGATTCAGCGAGCCGCCAAGGGAGGCGATCCCTCCTGTTTTCGCTTGCCTAAGGGCCGAATTTCGCTGCCAGGGGGTGGCTTTCACCCCTTCGATTTCTCCTTCAGCGGTCTCAAGACAGCGATGCTGCGGACCGTTGAACGACTTCAGTCTGAGGGGGGAGATCTGCCTCTTCAGGATCTGGCAGCCAGCTTCGAGCAGGTGGTGGTGGATGTTCTTGTCGAGCGCAGCCTGCGCTGTCTGGAGGCTGAGGGGCTCAACCATCTGGTCATGGTGGGTGGCGTGGCAGCGAACCAACGTCTGCGGCAATGCATGCAACAGCAGGCTGCAGCCCGTGGGGTTGACGTGTCGATCGCACCGCTTGCGTACTGCACAGACAACGCCGCGATGATCGGTGCGGCTGCCCTGGCGCGTCTTGAGCAGTCTTCGGTGGTCAGTGCACTGGACATTGGCGTCTCCGCGCGCTGGCCCCTGGAGAAATCGTCGGATCTGTATGCGTGTCCACCGCCGTTTTGATCAGACCTTTTAGGCTTTCAGGACCACTCGCCACGCCCAGGTCATGGCAGAGCCTCCCAGCACATCCACCCCGGAACCGGTTGATTCGGAGGAGCTCAATGCTTGGAAACGGGGTTTTACGCCTCAAGCTGAGATCTGGAATGGACGTCTCGCCATGATTGGGCTGTCCGCCGGTCTTGCGGTGGTCCTGCTGGTCCGTCTGCTCAGCGGCAGCTGACGCTCAGCGGCGTCCCCTCAGGGCTTGGGACAGCTCATTGGGTTTCGCGCTGACGGCAATGGCATCGTCGCCCTCAACGCGCCCATCGTCCACAAGTTTCAGGAGTGATTGGTTGGAGGTCACCATGCCGTCGAAACCGCTGCGTTCCATGATTTCCTCCACCTCATCCAGTGCCCCGCGTTGGATGTAGTCCTTGCAGGCGTCCGTGTTGATCAGGATGTCGTGGTAAGCGGCGCGACGGCCGTCGGTCGTCTTAATCAATCCCTGGGCGATCACACCGAGAAGTGATTCAGAGAGAGATCGACGGATGCTGTCCTGGGCATCGGGTTCAAACATCCCAAGCACACGCTCAATGGTTTTGACCGCTGAGTTTGTGTGCAGCGTCCCGAAAACGAGGTGACCGGTCTGAGACGCCTCCAGGGCCGTGGAAAGGGTTTCCTGATCACGGATTTCCCCTACGAGGATCACGTCTGGATCTTCGCGAAGAGCCGCTTTCAAGGCATTGTGGAATTTCAATGTGTGGATCCCGACTTCACGATGCCGGATCAAAGATTTGCGGCTCTCGTGCACAAACTCCACCGGATCTTCAATGGTGAGGATGTGACGAGTCTCATTGCGATTGATCCAATCAATCATTGCCGCCAGGGTGGTGCTTTTGCCTGACCCGGTGGGTCCCGTCACCAAAATCAGTCCCTTTGGGCGAGCCGCCAACGTTTGCAGAACCTCAGGCAACTGCAGCTGTTCCATCGTGAGGATGGTCTGAGGAATCAGTCGCAGAACCATCGCTGGTCCGTGAAAGGAGTCCAGGAGATTGATGCGGATCCGTACGAAGGAGAAGGCGTGGGATCCATCGAATTCCTTGTCCCGGAAAAAACCGTCGATCTGCTGCGGCGTCAGGATTTCCTGGAGCCAGCCTCGGAATACGGCGGTGTTGGTGACCGGCCAATTGGTGGTCAGCATCTCCCCTCGAGCGCGATAACGCGGCTGCTCTCCGACGCCAAGGTGCACGTCGGAATATCCCTTTTCAAACGCCGTCTGCACAATCGCCTCGAGGCTGGGCCCTCCCCCAGCGCCGGCTGTCGATGCCGTTTTGTTCGGCCCCGGGTTTGTGGGCCCTGGCGTCCGCTGAGGTGACGGCGGAGGCTGATTGGAGGCTTTCGGCTTCGCAGGAAAGCTCGGGGGAAAGACGGATTGGCTCACCGCAGCGATGCTCACGCCTCTTCAGGATCGTCGTCTGATCTCGATCGGCAAGTCTCCAGAGTTTGTTTCGTTGTTTTGATGCCGTGGAACGTCCGTAGGATCCGAGCACGGTTCCTGGTCCCATGGTTGCTCTGCCCCGTGTCTCGATCGTTTTGGGGACAAGGCCGGAGGCCATCAAACTGGCTCCTGTGATTCGCGCCTTCCGCGATTGCGATGCCTTGAGAACCCGGGTGGTGTTGACGGGCCAGCATCGTGAAATGGTGGCCCAGGTCATGGATCTCTTCGGCCTTGAGGCTGACTGTGATCTCGGACTCATGGCCCCCAGGCAGACGCTCACCCACGTCACCTGTGCTGCTCTTCAGGGTCTGCGGGATGACTTTCAGGCTTATCCCCCAGCCATGGTTCTGGTGCAGGGTGACACCACCACGGCTTTTGCGGCGGGATTGGCTGCCTTTTACGAGCAGATCCCTGTCGGCCACGTTGAAGCCGGTCTGCGCACGGACAATTTGTTCGACCCATTTCCCGAAGAAGCCAACAGGCGCCTGCTGTCGCAGATCGCCAGTCTTCATTTCGCGCCGACGACCAAGGCCGAAGCCAATCTGAGGAGCTCTGGAGTAATCGGTGCGGTCTCTGTCACCGGCAACACCGTCATCGATGCGTTGCTTCAGATGGCTGAATCGGCGCCGGCGCTGGACTTTGAAAAGCTCGACTGGCAACGCCAGCGGGTGATCCTGGCCACGGTTCACCGCCGGGAGAACTGGGGAGATCGGCTGCGGGAGATCGCCGAGGGCATGTTGCAGGTGCTGGAGAGGCATCCTGAAGCGGCGCTGTTGCTTCCGTTGCACCGCAACCCCACTGTCCGCGAGCCGTTGCAGAAGCTATTGGGAGAGCACCCGCGGGTCACCTTGACGGAACCGTTGGATTACGACCGACTGGTGGCTGCGATGAAAGGCTGCACCTTGCTGCTCACCGATTCGGGAGGTTTGCAGGAGGAGGCCCCTGCCCTCGGCAAACCCGTTCTGGTCCTGCGCCGCACCACGGAACGGCCCGAGGCGGTCGAGGCCGGTACCGCTCGCCTTGTTGGCACTGATCCCGCCACGATCGTGGAGGAAACCTCGCGGCTTCTGAGCGATCAGACGGCTTATGAAGCGATGTCCCGTGCTGTCAATCCCTTTGGTGATGGTCAGGCCAGTCAGCGCATCCTCGATCTCTGCCGGTCCCATCTCGGCGTCTGACGCATCCCTCAGCCCAGATGGCCGCTATCGCTGGTGGTTGCGCCGTCGTTGGGCGACGGAAGGTCGATCTCTGCTGTTCATAGGACTGAATCCTTCGAAGGCCGATGCAAAGACGGATGACCCGACCCTTCGCCGTTTGATTGGCTTTGCCAAGCGCTGGGGGTATGGGGAGTTGCTGGTGCTCAATCTCTTCGCCAGGCGATCTCCGCATCCCGCGGCACTTCGAACCGTCACCGATCCGGTTGGGGATCGCAATGATGCTGTTCTGTTGGAGCAGGCCGAGCGCTGGTCGCGTCAAAGCACGATTGATCTTTGGCTGGGCTGGGGAGCTCAGGGAACGCTGCATCAGCGCAATCGCAGGGTGCTGCAGCTTCTGGATCCGTTCCGGTGTCGACGCCGTCGTCAGTGCAACCGCGCACGGGGAGCGTTGACACTGGGTCTCACCCGCAGCGGTCAGCCTCGTCATCCTCTTTATGCCCGTCGAGACGGGATGCTTCAGCCGATGGTCTGGGCAGAGTCCGGCGTCATCCGTCATCCTGAGTTCACGCCGCCGGGTCTCCATCCGAACTGATGTCTCGCACTCCACGTCGTTATGCCGTGCATCTTCACCTCGTCGGCGGTCAAACCGAACGGGTGCATTTCCCCAAACTCGAAACGTTTCAGCAGTGGTATCAGGGCATCGTCAATGCGGAGGGTCAGGGTGGCTTCGTCAACGTTCCCATCAGTGATCTGGACGGTGAATATCTCGTTGTGCGACCGGAAGCGGTGATCGGCGTTCGCGTGGAACCTCAGTTCTCCTCCGTCGATGACGCCTGAGCGTCTTGGTCTGCTTTGGGGCATCACAGTTTTTTCAGGTGCCACAGCACGCTTGCTGGCCTTTTTGTCTGGGCTGCCGGGTGTCGTTCTGCTGCTTCTCTCCGGCCTGTTGATCGGACGCTCCGGTCTCGGTCTGGTCGAACCCCTGGATCTTGGTCAGGGACTCGGAACGATCGTGGGTCTGCTGGTCAGTCTGGTGTTGTTCGACGGTGGGCTGAATCTGCGCCTGCCTGGAAACACCATCAAGGCCACCGTTCTGCGCATTTCACTGCTGCGTTTGCTGGTGTCCCTCGGTGCTGGCCTGTTGGCCGCCCACTGGCTGGCGGGACTGAGCTGGTCGGTGGCCGCGGTTTACAGCGCCATTGTTTTGGCGACGGGGCCAACGGTCGTCACGCCACTCATTCGTCAGATCCGATTGGCCGCCCCATTGGGGGATGTCCTTGAAGCGGAAGGCCTGGTTCTTGAACCAATTGGGGCCGTCCTGGCTTTGCTGTTGCTCGAACTGGTTCTCGGTGACCTGCACGGCTGGCGAGAACTGATGCTCGGTTTGTTGTCTCGGCTGGGCGGCGGTGTCCTGATCGGCGCCAGCGTGGGATGGGTGTTGTCGGAATTGCTGCGACGTCTGAACCCGGATCAGGCGACCGGACTGCCCCTGCAGCTCAGCCTGGGGATGTTGTTTCTGATGTACGGGGTCTGTGAATGGCTTCTTCCCGAATCCGGACTTCCGGCGTCCGTGGCTGCAGGCATCGTGGTGGCGCGACGGCCCTGCAGTCAGGCTGAGGAACTCGACGACCTGATTCAGCAACTGGCTCAGTTGGCCATCACAGTGATGTTCCC
>JBGKDR010000145.1:0-1373 GCA_042954225.1 Parasynechococcus sp. | reverse complement strand
GTCCGATATCACGACATCAGCAGCTTCGCCGCCACGAGCAACCTCGATTTGGTGGAGATCCATCTCAGCTACAAGGATCTTGAGGTGAACCTCGATGAGGTGCTCCCCGAACGCCAGGGCATCGGTCTGGTGATCCATGCCCCGGAGCTGTTCGCCGGTGACCACACCCTGGATCTCTGCAGTGAGGACGAGAGCTACCGGCGCCACTCCATCGCGGAGCTGCAACGGGTGGTGGACATCTCCCGGGATCTGCGTCAACGCTTCGACTGCGCCGACCCGGTGCTGCTGGTGACCAACGTCGGTGGGTTTTCCGAGCATCGCCACCTCGATCTCCAGGAGAAGCATCCCCTGCGCCAACGCCTGCTGGATGGGCTGCAGCAGATCAACACCGCCAGCGAAGTGGAGATCATTCCGCAGACAATGCCGCCCTATCCCTGGCATTTCGGCGGTCAGCGATATCACAACCTGTTCGTCGATCCGGAGTTCATCCAGGCGTTCTGCGGGGAGACCGGCATGCGGGTCTGTCTGGATGTGTCCCACTCCAAGCTGGCCTGCAACCATCTGCATGGCTCCTTCAGCGACTTCCTCAGTCGGATCCTTCCCCACACCGCACACCTGCACCTGGCCGATGCCTCCGGTGTGGACGGCGAAGGCCTGCAGATCCTCGATGGCGAGATCGACTGGGTTCAGTTGTTTGCCCTGATCCAGCAGCACTGCCCCAACGCCTCGTTCATCCCGGAGATCTGGCAGGGCCACAAGAACCGCGGCGAGGGAGCCTGGCTGGCGCTGGAGCGCCTGGAGCGTCTGGCCGCGTGAGTGCGCTTCAACCCTCGCGGATCGTTCTCCACTGCGGTCTGCACAAAACCGGCAGCACCTATCTGCAACGCAACTGCCAGACCAACCGAGCCCTGCTGCTGAAGCATGGGGTGCTCTATCTGGGGCCGAACACCCTGAAAAAAGGCTGTCGGGAGCTGTGGTCCTTTCTGCAATGGGGCCGTTGGACCGAACCACCGACCAGCAAGCTGCAGGAGCAGACGCGACGCACGCTGCTGGAGCTGGCAGGGGAGCATCCCGGCGAGGTGCACACCATCCTTATTTCCTTTGAATCAATCTTCGGGACCCTGCGCACGGGTCTGATCAAGGCCGGCCACAAAAAGAAGAAGCCAGCGAACCGTGAGAGCAAGCGTGGTCTGTACCGCTACGCGCGGCCGCGCACAAAACGCCTGATGATCGGCCTCGAACAGGCCCTCGGCGTCGACGCGATTCAGTGGAGAATCCTTTTTGCCACGCGCGATCAGGCCACCTTTGCCCAGGCCTGCCACACCCAGCTGATCAAGGAGGGGCATGACCTCAGCGGCATCGACCGCGATGTC
>JBGKDR010000144.1:0-1334 GCA_042954225.1 Parasynechococcus sp. | reverse complement strand
ACGGTGGTCCAGACCTTTGAAACCCACGGGCAGGTGGTGTCGACGATGTGGCAACCGCGTTCATTGAGCAGCTGCATCTCCTGCACTGTGGCTCCGAAGGCCGGAAGGATGACCACATCGCCTGAGGTCACCCCTGAAAAGTCCTTGACGCCCCCGTCCACAGGAATGAACTGAACGTCCATGTCCCTGAGGTGGTCGTTGACCGAGGGGTTGTGGATGATTTCGTTCGTGATCCAGAGGCGCTCCTCTGGATAGTGGCGCCGCGTTTCGTAGGCCATGGCCACCGCACGTTCCACACCCCAGCAAAAGCCGAATGCTTCCGCCAGGCGGACGTTCAGGCGTCCGTGGCTGAGCTTGTAGCCGTTGTCCCGGATGCGTCCGATCAGGCCGCTCTGATAGGCCTGCTCGAGGCTCTCGGCCACTTCCTCTGCCCGCCCGAAGCCACGCCGGTTGTAGCGCTCAGAGTGATGAAGGGAGCGCTTGAAGGCGTGGGTGTCCATGGTGTGCGCCGGTGTGTGCTGACTCTATGGGGCCTTCGTTGCGTCGGAGGCCAAAAAAAAGCCCGACCGGAAGGGTCGGGCTGAGGGTTGACCGTGAATGTCGGTCAGTTGTTGGTGGTGGCAAAGCCGGAGTAGGCCTCCATGCCGTGCTCACCGATGTCGAGACCGTCGCTTTCCTCCTGTTCGGTAACGCGGATACCGCCGAAGAGAGCACCGATCACTTGCCAGGCGATGAAACAGGTCACCACGGTCCAGATGGCATAGGCACCAGCGCCCAAGGCCTGAACGCCGAGCTGGTTGATGCCGCCGCCAACGAACAGGCCGAGGCCGGAGCCATCACCCTGGATGTCGAAGCCCCAGAGGCCGATCACGATCGTGCCCCACACACCGCACACACCGTGCACGGAGAAGGCGCCAACGGGATCATCAATACCGGCGGCATCGAGTGCTGCCACAGAGAAGACGACGAGGATTCCGCCAACCAGTCCTGCGACCCAGGCACCGACGAAGGTCAACTCCCC
The DNA here is from genome assembly GCA_042954225.1 of Parasynechococcus sp. Taxonomy (GTDB): domain Bacteria; phylum Cyanobacteriota; class Cyanobacteriia; order PCC-6307; family Cyanobiaceae; genus Parasynechococcus. The sequence continues at coordinate 313 of JBGKDR010000144.1, read as the reverse complement.
GCAGCCAGCGGTCACGCTCACCAGGCCGGCCAGAATGCCGTTGATGATCATGGTCAGATCAGGCTTCTTGGACGTGATCGTGGAGATCACGGTTGCGCCAATGGCGCCACCAGCTGCACCCATGGTGGTGGTCACGGCCACGTAGGGAACCCACTGGTCCATGGCCAGCTGAGAGCCAGGGTTGAAGCCATACCAGCCGATCCACAGGATCAGAGCACCGAGAGTGGCGATCGACATGTTGTGACCTGGAATGGCCTGAGCCTTGCCACCGACGTATTTGCCGATCCGGGGTCCAAGCAGCATCGCCCCGACA
>JBGKDR010000143.1:0-1057 GCA_042954225.1 Parasynechococcus sp. | reverse complement strand
CCATGGCAATGACAACGGCTACAAAGCCTTCTCCCATGGCCCCAACATCGGTCTTCGTTTTGTCTTCGACTGAGTTCTGATTCCCTCGGGATGTGACTCCGTCGCATCCCGATGAAAGTGTTTGACCGATAAAAAAACATGTCCAAATTTCAGCTCAATCCACAGCGGCTGTCCTGCCTTGTTGAACTCGGGACAGGAACGGCGCTGCTACTGACACCGGGGTTGGCGATGACCCTGATTGTTGGCTCATCGTTGCCCAACGGTGGGAACCAGATGGCGCAGTTGTTTGGCGCCGCGATCCTCTGCCTTGGCATCTCCTGTTGGTCCAGCAATGCTTCGAATGAGCGGACGTCGATGCCCATCATTGGGCTGACGGTTTACAACGTCATCGCCGGGGTTCTACTGGCCCTTTTCTCAATCACCGGTGTTGCCAATGCAGTCGTGGCGATCCCCGCCGCTCTGCTGCACATTGCACTCGGTGTTGTTCTGTTCGTCGACCAACGCAGGAGCCTGCGTTGATCGATACGTTTGATCAGCGGTCGACTGCGCAGCGGAAACCCATGTGACAAGTTGCCGTATCCAACGTCTGTCCCATCAGGGCAGACGGTCGGAAGCGATGGCAATAGTTGTCAGCACAGAGAAATGAGCCGCCTTTGATCACACGGCGTTCCTGTTCGCCGTCCGGGACCGCATAGGGCGTGGACGTCCATTCCCAGACATTTCCACAAACATCAACAAGCCCATAGCCATTAGCGGGAAAACTGCCAACGGGGGACGTCCAGAACCAACCATCCGTTTCTTGGTTGACCCAAGGAAACGGCCCCTGCCAGACATTGGCAAGCCAACGACCTTCAGGCGTTTTTTCAGAACCCCAGGCGTAGTCCTGATCAACCAGACCACCTCGGGCTGCAATCTCCCACTCATCAGCCGAGGGCAGTCGTTTTCCAGCCCAGTCGGCGTAGGCAAGGGCATCCTCGAAGGCGACATGGACCACAGGGTGCTGCATCAAGCCGTCAAGGCTGGTGTCTGGACCCTGGGGATGCCGCCAGTCAGCTCC
>JBGKDR010000142.1:0-3487 GCA_042954225.1 Parasynechococcus sp. | reverse complement strand
GGCACCCATCCCGCCCACCTCACGGACAACCGCAACTGCGTGCTGTGCATGAGCTGCACGCAGGCCTGCCCCAACCGGTCGGTGCAGCTGCGCCTGCGCCCTCCCGCCGCCGACCTGCAGAAGGCGATGCATTCCCCGGATGGCGAGCGTGGCTTGATCCTGGTGCTGGCTGGGGGCATCTGCCTGCATCACTGGGATCGCCTGCTGGGTTGGCTTCCGTTGGCACCGGTCTCACTACAAGACGGTCCGCTGCTGCCGCGCCTCAGCTTTGCCCTGATGGCGCTGGCACTTCCGGCCCTGGGGGGACTGTGGCTCGAACGCCGCTGGCTGTATGTGGCCCTGCCACTGCTCTGGTCGCTGCTGCTGGCCAGGCACCTGCCCACGGGAATGCTGGAGGGCGGCACGCTGCTCCCGGATGGCTGGCCGCAATGGCAGGCCGATCCCCACGTGATCGCCTTTTGTCAGACCCTGGCGGTAAGTGTTGGGCTGGGAACCGCCGTGGTGATGCTGCGTCGCCTGCTCGATCAGAGCCGCCGCACCTGGCTGGTTGGGAGCATGGTGCTTGTGCTGCTGAGCCTTGGTGGCCGCTGGCTCGTCCACCTCTGAACCCATGACTGCCCCATCGCACGATTTGAACGCACGCCAACAGGCTCTGCTCGAGGCCCTGGCCCATTGCGGCGATGAGATGACAGGCCAGCAGTTGCACCGATCCCTCGAAGGCGGACCGTCCGCCATGGGTCTGGCGACGGTGTATCGCAACCTGCGCCAACTGCAGCAGAAGGGACGGATCCGCTGCCGCCACCTGCCGACCGGTGAAGCGATGTATGCCCCGGTGGAACGGGATCGCCACCATCTGACCTGTGTTGACTGCGGTCAGACCAGAGCGCTTGATCACTGCCCGATCCATGGGCTGGATGTTCCCGATGACGCCAGGCAGGACTTCAATCTCCTGTTTCACACGCTTGAATTCTTCGGACTGTGCAACGCCTGCCGTGAGCGGCAGGCATCTCCATGACCCTGGCCGCCACCTATTACGGAGCCAATGGCTGGCTTCTGGACTTCGACGGGTACCGCGTCTTGGTCGACCCCTGGTTGCGGGGCAGCTTGGAGTTCCCCCCCGGACGATGGTTTCTCCATGGGGAACTGAGCAACGAGCACGCCATTCCCGAGGCGCTGGATCTGCTGCTGTTAACGCAAGGTCTCGCTGATCATGCGCACCCGGACACGCTCAAGCTGTTGCCCCGCGACTTACCCGTCGTCGGATCGTCCGCAGCTGCCTCCGTCGCCCAACGCCTGGGCTTTGAGACGATCACAACGCTCTCACCCGGTGAGAGCTGTCAGGTGGCCGAGCTGACGATCCAGGCCACAGCCGGCGCACCGGTTCCAATGGTGGAGAACGGCTATCTGCTGCGTCATCCCCGCGGACGGCTGTACCTGGAACCCCATGGTTTTCTTGACCCCAGCATCAGCCCCGAACCGCTGGACGCTGTGATCACTCCGATGGTGGACCTGGGACTTCCGCTGCTTGGTGCCTTCGTCAAAGGCAACAGCGTGGTGGACGATCTGGTCTCGCGATTCCAGCCATCCACTGTTCTGGCCAGCACCTCCGGAGGTGACATCCGCTTCGGTGGTGCCTTGAGCAGGCTGCTCCAACAGAGCGGCAGTGTCGCCGAAACAGGAGAGCGCCTCAACGCCAGCTGCCAATGGATTGATCCCACCCCTGGGATCCCCCTCCGACTCACCACGGGAAGACAACCCGAAAAACCGGGTTAAGCTTTGTAAAGATTCAATCCCGCCATGGCCCGCCAAGCCGATGACACCTGGTTTCAGGGTGCCGCTGCCCGCGACATCCACCAGGACCAGCTCAAGCGCGTGGAACTGTTCAACGGCAGGGCCGCCATGCTTGGCCTGGTGATCGGTGTGATCACCGAGGGACTGACCGGTGCGGGCATCGCCCACCAGATCGGCCTCGGCGCCCTTGTCGACGGCTACGCCGCTTGTCAGACCAAGTTCCTGCCCTTCTGCTTCTGAGCCATATGGCTTGCATGGCAGAATCAACCTCTAAAGCACTAGTTTTTTGACCATTTTCATCGGAAACCTGTCCTGGGACGCAGAACGGGAAGATCTCATCCACCTGTTCGGTCAGTACGGAGAGGTGAGCAAGTGCTCCCTTCCCCTGGATCGGGACACCGGCCGCAAGCGTGGCTTCGGTTTCGTTGACCTTGTCAACGAGGCAGACGAGACCTCGGCCATCAACGATCTTCAGGACGTTGAGTGGATGGGCCGCAACATCACGGTTCGCAAGGCTGAGCCGCGTCGCTGACCCCCAGCCAGCAACCAACATCTGAGCCGACTCCTCAATCGTGGTGTCGGCTTTTTTTATGGCTGCGACCCCTAGCCAATCCAGCGTCCATTGTGTTGCCGTTCCTCATCGCACCGGCTTGAATCATGGGGTCGTCACCCGGGAGTCCCCGCCGTGATCGGACTAACGCGGCTCTATTGCCACCAGGGCCATCGCTTTCAACTCGTTGACGTTCCCTCCCAGGACGCCGATGACACCGTCGCCGAGCTCAGGAAAGACGGCTGGGAAATCGAAGCAGAAATCCCCGTGTAATTGAGGCTTGTTAAGTGGGCGATACTGGGATCGAACCAGTGACAATCTCCTTGTAAGGGAGGTGCTCTACCGCTGAGCTAATCGCCCTCAGAGCGGCATTCTGCCTGACAATGGGCGGACCGACTGCGGATTCATCTTCCCCAAGGCACCATGGCCCTCGGCAGGGACCACGACCGCGCCACCGCACTGGCCACAGTCCCCGTCGCTCTCGTCATCGCCTTGACGCTGGGGCCCTGGCCTGGAGTCGGAGCAGGGCTTGGCTGTCTGATCGGCGGGTACTGGCTGTCCCCCGATCTCGACACCCACTGCCGAGCCTTGAAACGCTGGGGTCCACTGCGGTTGATCTGGGCCCCCTACCGGTGGCTGATCCCCCACCGCTCACTCTGGTCCCATGGGCCGTTACTCGGCACCACAACACGGTTGCTCCTGCTCGGCGGATGGCTGGCTCTCGCCACTGCCGCATGCGTGATCGGCGGACTTTGGCTGTCTCCGGATCTGGACACCCACTCCAACGCCCTGCGGCGCTGGGGACCGCTCCGGGGGATGTGGTGGCCCTACCGACGCCTGATTCCCCACCGATCGCTCTGGTCCCATGGCCCCCTGATCGGCACGGGGTTGCGATTGCTGCTGCTGCTGGGCTGGTGGAGTCTGCTGTCAGCCCTCACGGGCTGGCCCACGAACGCAGGATTGCCCCAACTGATCCTTTGGCTGGAGCAACAACCCCAGCAGGCGATCGCCCTCGTGATCGGCCTGGAGGCCAGCGCCTGGCTGCATCTGATCCTGGATGGCGATCCATGGCCCGTGGAATGGGCACAGCGGCGCCGGCGATGAGAAGGTGGGCGCGCATCGAACCATCTCTCCATGGCTTCAGAA
>JBGKDR010000141.1:0-1317 GCA_042954225.1 Parasynechococcus sp. | reverse complement strand
CACCCTCTCCGTTTTCATTCCTGTCTCCACGTGCTGATGGCGTCGTTCACGCGAGCTCAGCTGGTTGGGGTCCAACGCGCAGTTCTGCTGGGTGGACTATGAGACCCGAGGCATCAACGTTGAACGTTCAAACAGGCTGATCGACGTTGGATTGTCAGCCCAGAATGGTGATCAAGGCACGGGATGGTGAGCTGCTCAAGTGGCTGTTCAGGAGTGAAACAGCAGCACCAACCCTTTGGTGACTTGATGGAACTCCCGTTCTTCCCGGCTCAGGTCCAGTCCCACTTCCAGCCCCTCGGTCAACGCTTCGTCAAAGGGGGGTGTGGCCGGCGCGTTTTCTCCCTGCCAGAGCGCCGCGATCCCTACGGGAGTGGCATGCCAGTGGAAATGCGTGGTTTCGCCGATGGAGGGTTCCTCCAGAGACTCGTCGAGGAGACCGTTCAATGACGTGCTGGTGAAAGCCATGCGCCAAGCTTCGGGATCTGGGCTCCGGACGGCAATCGCCTGAGAAACTTCTTGATTATGCGGTCGCGTTTTGAGACCTCGGTTGGATCTGTGTTGGTGATGGGCTTTGGCCCTGTGCCGTTGCCGTTTCTGGCCCTTGGCGACTGACGGATGCATGGCCTTGAGTTTGATTGGGATGAGACACGAGGGACAGTTTTTGGCGAGTTCCTCGCGTCGTTCAGGTCTTCCGACAACACCGTCCAAGCTGAGGCGTCAGGCATCACGTCGCCACCTTGCGTTGATTTCGGCGCCTCCGTCGAGCCTTCCAGCTGTTTCGCTGGTGCGTCGCCAGAGTCGCTTGGGTCGCTCCCTCAAGCGGACCGGAGATGTGTTGTTCTCCCTGGCTGTTCTGGGGATCGGCTCACCGCTGTTCCTGCTGCTGGTTGTGCTGGTCAAGCTCAGCTCGCCGGGTCCGGTGTTTTACGTGCAAAAGCGTGTCGGACGGGGTTATCGCCGCTTCGGTTGCATCAAGTTCCGCACCATGCGCCCCGATGCAGATGCTGTGTTGGCCCAGGTGTTGGAGCGGTCTCCCTCGATGCGCGAGGAATTCGAGCGTGATTTCAAGTTGCGTGATGATCCCCGCATCACCCCGATCGGTCGTTTCCTGCGGCGCTCCAGCCTGGATGAGCTGCCTCAGTTTCTGAATGTTCTGCGCGGTGAGATGAGCGTGGTGGGCCCACGCCCGATCGTTGCCAAAGAGATTGAGCGCTATGGCGAGTACATGGATGAAGTCCTGGCGGTCCGTCCAGGCTTGACCGGCCTCTGGCAGGTGAGTGGACGCAACAATCTCAGCTACCCGAAACGGGTCCGTCT
>JBGKDR010000140.1:0-1709 GCA_042954225.1 Parasynechococcus sp. | reverse complement strand
AACGCGGTCAATGGCAACCCTTCGACCAATTCATGATGCAACACAGCACACTGAATTTCAGCCACGGGATTTGCCAGTCCTGCATGACAAAACACTTCCCAGACATTCACTAACCGCCCAAACAATTCACCAACTTCGAACCATCAGTCGTCCAATCCACTCGCGTAAGGCACGAGAGCTGTTATCGAGATGACGGGCCGTCGGAACCCACATCATCGGACCATGTCAAATCGACCGGCTCTCATGGCCTCAGGCCTTGAAATCCACGTGGAAGGGGTGTTCTGACAGCAGTTTCGACAGCAGGTAGAGCATCTCGACAGGATGGCGGCAGTCGCCGCCATGGCATGCAGGCCTTTCGGGCACTGTTGGATCAGCTTGACCGCGTCAACGGCACCAACGCCAAGGTGTCGGCGCTCGCCGAGCATTTCCAACAAGCCGAGAAAGCTGATGCCGCCTGGGCTCTGGTGCTACTGCTCGGCAAAAAGCGCCGCCGCCTGATCACAGGCCGCCGTCTCCGCGATGTCCTTGCAGAAGAAAGCCACTTGCCTGCATGGCTGATTGCGGACTGCTACGGGCAGGTGGGCGACTCGGCCGAGACCCTGAGCCTGCTGTGGCCGGCGGTCCGCGATGCCATCCAACCGCGGGAGCATCCCTCCTGGCTGGGGGTCCTGGACGGGGACCGTCCACTGCACTGGTGGATGGAGGAGTGTTTGCCGACAATCCGTGCCCTGAAGGGCCCAGAACAGACCGACGCCATCTTCAGCCTCTGGCAAGCGCTGCCTACAGAGGAGCACTATCTCGTCAACAAACTGCTGACGGGTGGCTTCCGGGTGGGCGTCTCAGCGGGGCTGATCAGCCGTGCCGTCGCCAAGGCCTTTGGCCTGGACGAGACGCTTGTGGTGCAGCGGCTGATGGGTGGGATGGAGCCAACGGCGGACGCGTTCCAACGCCTCACCGCGGAAGCAGATGCTGAGGAAACGCGCTCGGATGGCACGCCTTACCCCTTTTTTCTCGCCAGCCCCCTGGACCCGGATCGGCTCACAACCGATGCGCCCTCGGACTGGCAACTGGAATGGAAATGGGATGGCATCCGCGGGCAGCTGATCCATCGCGGCGATGGCTGTTACCTGTGGAGCCGTGGTGAAGAGCTGATCAACGACAGCTTTCCCGAGCTGGTGGAGGTCGCCGCGGGGCTCCCTGACGGCACCGTCCTCGATGGAGAGGTGATCTGTTGGGAAAAGGACGCTGACACTCCCTTGGGTTTCGAGGTGCTTCAACGTCGTCTGGGACGAAAACAGGTCGGACCCACCCTTCGCCGGGAGTGTCCTGTTCGCTTCATCGCCTACGACCTGCTGGAGCAGCACGGTCAGGACATCCGCGCCCGCCCCCTGCACGAACGCCATGGCGAGCTGAAGCACGTCATCACTGGCATCAACAGCCCTGAGGCCTGGCGGCTCAAGGTCAGCGCCAGCTGGTCACTGAGGGATTGGACAGCCCTGGAGGCGGAACGGGAACGCGCACGCGACAACCGGGCCGAGGGGCTGATGCTGAAACATCGCGACTCCGCTTATCTCAGTGGACGTAAGCGGGGCTTCTGGTGGAAGCACAAGCTGCAACCAATGACACTGGATGCGGTTCTGCTCTACGCACAGGCCGGAAGCGGACGACGGGCGAATCTGTTCACCGATTACACCTTTGGTCTCTGGCGC
>JBGKDR010000139.1:0-1947 GCA_042954225.1 Parasynechococcus sp. | reverse complement strand
CCTGCGCCTGAGCCAATCGCCACCAGATCATCGGATCGCTCGGATTCGACCCAGCCAAGGTCGTGCTCTGGTTCAGCAGTGCCAGGGTCTGCAGCAGACCCAGACCGCCACTGCTCGGTGGTGGCATGGTGCAGATCTGATGCTTGAGCATGTCGCTGCAGAGCGGTGCGCGACGCACCACCGCGTAGTTGCTCAGGTCTGCGCCGCTCCAGCCGCTGAACTGTTGCGTGCTGCCTTGCAGCTCATTGACGCCGTGCAGGATCCGCTTCGCCAGCGGCCCCCGATAAAAAGCACGACCCCCGTCGCGAGCCAGGCTCTTGAGGGTGCGTGCCAGGGCCGGGTTGCGGAAGGGTTGATCGGCTGGTGGCGGCTGACCACCCGGCAGATACAGCGCCTGAAAGGCGGGACTGTGGTCGACGCCGAAGCGCTGCGCCAGTGTCAGGGAGCGCAGAAAACGTGGGCTGGGTCTGAAGCCATCGCTGGCCAGCCCGATCGCTGGCGCCAGGTTTTGGGCCCACTGCAACTGTCCATGTTGTTGGTGGGCGTCCCAGAGCAGGGCGACGGTGCCGGGTATGCCGATCGCCATTGGGCTGGTGGTGGCCTCGCGCCAGGGAATCGGTGTGCCGGATGGGCTCAACAGATCCTCGGGTTGGCTGCGTTTCGGGGCGACCTCACGTCCATCGAGGACTTCCAGCGTCCTGGCTTGAGCATCCCAGTAGAGGAGAAAGCCGCCTCCCGCCAGTCCGGAGCTCTGGGGTTCCACCACAGCCAGCACCGCCTGGGCACTGACCAGGGCATCAATGGCATTGCCGCCTGCTTTCAGTGCGTCCAGTCCGGCGTCACTGGCGTGTGGATTGGCGGTGACCACGACCGCACGGCCACGGGCTGTGGAGATGCGTTTGCGGTCGAGATCGGTGGTTTCCGGATCATCCCGGCTGATCGGAGCTGCCGATGCAGGGATGCAGCTCAGGACGCTCAATGCCAGTAGTGCGCCTCTGAGCAGGTGAAACATGGCGGTGGCTTTGCTGATGTCAGTCTCGTTGCTGGTACGAAACCTTGATGAGACCTGGTCATTGGGTATTGCTGCTCTGTTGGTTCGTCATCAATCCGTTGTAAAGATCGAATCATCAGCCCAAAGGAGGCTGTCATGTTCGAGGTTCTCAAAGGCCACACGGCAAGCTGCCAGCGCAGAACTTGTCTGAAGTGGGAGGTCAATGGTGAGTTGTCAGCTCTGGACCGTCAGAACCTCATGCAGTTGTTGTGTCAGGTGGATCAGCAAGCCTGTGTCGATGATCAGAACATTGCTCCGGCCCCGGCTCCCGATGCTCAGTAATCAAAGGCATGTCGATGTCCTGATCTGATCTGCTTTTTTCCTGTCATCTGCCCCCTTTTGGGGGTATCAGCCGCCTCCAAGCCTGGTGTTCACTGAGCCCAGCGGGGGCTGAGTTTGGAAGCAGCCTCCGAATGCGTCGACGGTCTGGGGGTGAAGCCGCTCCCAGATTTTTCCTGCAGACGGCAGCTCGAGTCCAACGGGACGGTTCTCACTCTTTGCATGTCCTCCTGGCGGAGCTAGACCGAGGACAGGCCAATGGAGGGACCAATGCTTGATCCACTGTTCCTTACCGCTGTTGCTTGCGTGGCCATTGTTTGTGTGATGGTCCTCGTCTACGGGGCTGTGCGGTTGATGCAGAAGGCGTCCTGACACTCGATCAATTGGTTTGATCTGAGACCTGGTCGACTCAAGCTGCGTTTGAGATCGACAACGCTGATTGGTTGTCGTCGAGTGATGATTCCTGAGGTTGATTTGATTTCAGATCTGCTCCTGCATGGTTGCTCTGGTTGTGGATCAGCCGAATGCTTGAGCTTTAAAATGATTCTCATTGTTGAGGACAATTCTCAGGCGATCCTCATTTGAGTTTTGTCAAATGGATTTCAGCAGGATTCTGC
>JBGKDR010000138.1:0-2468 GCA_042954225.1 Parasynechococcus sp. | reverse complement strand
GGCACCAGCAGGTCGCGTCCCACCAGAGCCTCGGCGCTGCTGCGATCGTCAATCCCGTCGAAATGCACCACGAAGAGGCTCTTGCCGGGAAGCTGCCGACCTCGCAGCAGTTCCACGGCCATGGGCTTGGGGTTCTGAGAGTCACCGAGCCAGCGGGCACCTGGAGTGGTGAACCGTTCCGGGAAGTCACTGCGTGGGTTGATTCTGAGGTCACCTCGGAGTCCCTGGACACCGACAACCTTGCCCACAACGAGCCAGGACTCAGACATAGAGGTGACGCCAACGACGTGCACTGTTGATAATGACGCCAGATCCGACCCGGTCAGCGTCATGGCGTCTTCCTCAGCACCCATCCTTCCCGGTTCGACCGTCACCGTTCAGGACGTTCGTTCGATTTACAACGGATACACCGGGTTTGTGCAGAGGATCAGTGGCGATCGCGCCGCGGTGCTGTTTGAGGGTGGCAACTGGGACAAGCTGGTGACGATGCCCATCAAAGATCTGGCCTCCGTCTGATCGGATGGCTCCTGATCGCAGTTGGCGGGCGCGTCTGAGAACCACCGTCCTCGAGGCGTCCACACCATCAGGCCGTGCGTACAACGTGGTGGTCTTCGGCGCGATTCTCGTCAGTGTGCTGGCGCTGATGCTGGAGCCTGATCCATTCGGCAATTCCGCACTGCGGCAGACCGATGTGGTCTGGATTGATCTGGTGCAGAACATCTGTCTGGGGATTTTCGCCGCAGATTTCGTCCTGCATTTGTTTGTCAGCGAGCGTCCGCTCAAGTACCTGTTCAGCTTCTACGGCCTGATCGATTTCACGGCCGTTCTGTTTTTCTTCATTCCACAGGTGCGCAGCGAAATCCTGCTGTGGGTGTTCAAATTCGGCAGGATTCTCCGGGTCTTCAAGCTGCTGCGCTTCATCGATGAAGCCCGCATGCTTGGCCGAGCACTCCGGGGGAGTGCTCGCACCATCTGCGTTTATCTGTTTTTCGTGTTCATGCTCCAGGTGGTGCTGGGGTACTGCATCTTTGTCATTGAGAGCGCGTCGCCTGACTCGCAGTTCAAGACGATTTCCAATGGGGTGTATTGGGCGATCGTGACGATGACCACCGTCGGCTACGGCGATGTGGTTCCTCAGACCGCTTTGGGTCGGTTGCTGGCGTCAGTGGTGATGATGCTCGGCTTCGGCATCATTGCGATCCCCACGGGGATCCTGACCTATTCCGGCGTGAAGCACCGCCAATCGGCGGGAGTGTCGTGCGGTCGCTGTGGACGGTCTGGCCACCGCAGCGATGCCGTGCACTGCGACCGGTGTGGGTTTGAGCTGCCGCTTCAGTCGTCGGAGTTGAGCTGATCCAGCGCGGCATTGGCAGCGGCCTGTTCGGCATCTTTGCGGGATCGCCCCCAGCCCTCGGCGGTCAGGCCATCTCCGATCGACACCTGGCTGCAGAACCGCCTTGGGTCGCCATGGCGTTGGCTGCGCTCGGTCGTGCAGTAGTTCGGTAGGCCGAGCCCATGGCCTTGACTCCATTCCTGCAGCGAGGTTTTGCTGTTGAAGCGATGGGGGGCATCGAGAACAGCCTGGGCTGTGGTCTGCCAGTGCGGCGTCAGCCAGAGATCAATGGTGGCCAAGCGTCCCGTTGCTTCAAACAAGGCGCCGATCAGAGCCTCGGTGGTATCGGCGATCAAGGTGGCGCGTGCGGCATCATCCCCGCGCGCTTTGGATCCAAGAATGAGCAGCGATTCGAGTTCCAGCTGTTCCCCTAAGGACGTCAGCCAGCGGTCGCTGACCAGCTGTGCCCGCAAGGTGGAGCACTCGCCAACCAGCAGGCCTGGATGGGCTCGGTCGAGGTATTGCGTGGCTGTGAGTCGAAGCACGGCATCGCCAAGAAACTCCAACCGTTCATGGTGTTTCTGGCGGCCGCTCGACACGTGGGTCAACGCCTGATTCACCAGTGTCAGCATCTCCGCGGACGGGGTTTCCGTGGGGCAAATCCGCTGCAGCAGGGCCATCAGTTCCTGACGTCGCGCGTTGTCCATGGAGAAAGCGTCGTGGGCGGACATCAGTCGGGCAGCACCCCCATGATCTCGTGCTCATCGATGCAGAGGTAACGGATGGCCTGACGCCCGCCCCAGGAGTAAGCGATGTGTAGTTCCCCAGGGCGGCCTTCCAGCAGGACGGGATAGGCCAACTGTCCATTGAGATCCCAGTTGAAGGGTCCGCAGAAGCCGAAGCCGGTGTCGAGATCGCGAATCCACGGCCAGCTGTCACCGTCATCGGCACTGATGGCAACCGACAAAGGCCAGCGGGTCCGTGGCCAGTTGGCTTCCCCCCACTCTTGAGCAGCGGTTGGGTCCGGTTCGAATCCGAAGCGATTGAAGATCAGGGCCAGACGACCGCTGGTGAGTCGTTGGGCATGGATCGAACTGTTGTTGTTGGGCAGTGCAATCGGCTCGGGCGTTGTCCA
>JBGKDR010000137.1:0-1396 GCA_042954225.1 Parasynechococcus sp. | reverse complement strand
CTTTCTATCAGCGAAGGGATTGTCCGCGCTTGCGACTGGAACCACCGATCCAAGGCAACTGACCCTGAACGGATAATGAAGACCCTCTTAGGTTCAACGTGCTTGAACCTCATCCTAAAAAGGAGAGGCGTCACCAAGACGATTTCCTGTCAATCTCAGTATCCAATTGAGCAACATCGTTCATGCGCAGGTTGTCCTTAATGAACCTGAGTTGATGAAATCAAAGGATTGCTTTCAAGAAATGGAGTCATGACCGAGGTGAGGTTGTCGCTTGCATCGACACCTTCATCTTCTGAGCATCCGTGGACTTCACCTCGACGAGCTTGTGTGCGTTATCCAGCGAGCGGTTTCGGGGAACTGCTTGTGCGGCATCAATGCCAGGTCGAGATGAAACCCACCTGAGACAGAGCCAAATGAGAGCGGACTGAGCGAAGCGCCTGGACCTGACGAGCAGCAATGCCGTTATTGACGGTTCAAGCTGCCGTTGCTGAACTTCAGCCTGTCGGCCTCGAATTGTCTCGATTGCTATGGAGACCTCTCCGTTCAACCCGAGTCTTCCCGGGGTGCGGCTGCTTCAGTCCTGGATTCGGGACCACCGTTTGCTCAGCATTGACGTGATCGGCCAGGAACGACTGGAAGGGCGACTGGTCTGGCAGGACTCGGAGTTTCTCGCCCTTGACATCGGCGGAACAGAAGAGTTGACGTTGGTGAGTCGACAACAGATCTGTGTGATTCGCCCGATCGGATAGGTCAGTGGGCTGTGGCACGATCGCTGCCATCCCGTTCTCGGACGCGCGTGACCGCTTCTGCCTCTTCCGCAGCCTCCACAGACTCAACCGGTCGATACCAGCCGACGGAACTGGAACAGCGCTGGCAATCCCAGTGGAAGCAGCAGAAGCTGGATACGACCGACGAGAGTTCCGACAAGCCGCCCTTTTTCGCACTGTCCATGTTCCCGTATCCCTCGGGAACCCTGCACATGGGTCATGTGCGTAATTACGTGATTACGGACGTCATCGCACGGGTTCAGCGGATGCGCGGCCACGCCGTACTGCACCCAATGGGGTGGGATGCCTTCGGCCTGCCCGCTGAGAATGCTGCCATCGAACGCAACGTCGACCCGGGTGACTGGACCGATCGCAACATCGAGCAGATGCGCGGCCAGCTGGATCGTCTTGGCCTCTCAATCGACTGGAGCCGAGAACAGGCCACCTGCCACAGCGATTACTACCGATGGACCCAGTGGCTGTTTCTGGAACTGATGGAGGGCGGCCTGGCCTACCGCAAGAACGCCACCGTCAACTGGGATCCCATCGACCAGACCGTGCTGGCCAATGAACAGGTTGATGCCGATGGACGGTCCTGGCGATCAGGAGCGATCGTTGAGCAACGGCAG
>JBGKDR010000136.1:0-15878 GCA_042954225.1 Parasynechococcus sp. | reverse complement strand
AAACTTACATCACCGTCGGATCGCTCCTCTCAGTTCCGTAAGTCACCACAGACACCAAAACAAGCTCGCGCTCACCGGCGGTGTGGCCCACGCTTTCCCCTTCCGGGTTCCGCGCAGACCAAAAAACATAACACCATCAACACCCAAAACGCAATGGATGGGGGGAAGACAGATCTGAAGAGTTGCTTCCACTGGCGAGACCCCTTGTGCTGACTAGCTTTCAACAAGCTGGCCAGACGTCATGGCAGATCGGTTCAGCGAGCGAAACCAGCGGTTTCGTCCCAGCTCGAAGGAAGAACAGATCGTCGAAAAAGCCCGAGAGCACTTCGAGCGCACCCTGGTGAGCATTCAAGGCGAGTTCGCCGGAAGCGTGGCGGCGCTTGAACACCCGCGAGACGATGAGGCCCTCAACTACGGAGAGATCTTTCTGAGGGACAACGTCCCGGTGATGATTTATCTGCTGCTGCAGGGACGCTTTTCCATCGTTCGCCAATTCCTAAGCATCAGCCTTGACCTCCAGAGCAGCACCATTCAGACCCGAGGCGTCTTCCCCACCAGCTTTGTTGAAGAGAACGACGAGCTGATTGCGGACTACGGACAGCGGTCAATCGGTCGGATCACCTCAGTGGACGCCAGCCTCTGGTGGCCGATTCTCTGCTGGATCTACGTCAAACGCAGCGGCGACAAGGAGTTCGGCCGAAGCCAGCGCGTCCAGCGGGGTCTTCAGTTGCTGCTGGATCTGGTCTTGCATCCAGGGTTTGAAGGAACACCGGTTCTGTTCGTTCCTGACTGCGCCTTCATGATCGACCGTCCGATGGATGTCTGGGGCGCACCCCTGGAGGTGGAAGTTCTGCTTTTTGCGGCGCTTCGCAGCTGCATTGAATTGATGGAGCTCTGTCAGCACAGTCAGAGCGGCAGCGTTCTGTTGGAACAGCGACTCAAGCTCAGCCGACAGTGGATGCATGACCTCCGCCAGTACCTGCTGAAGCATTACTGGGTCACCAGCAAGACGATGCAAGTGCTGCGACGTCGACCGACGGAGCAATACGGCGACAACCAATACCAAAACGAATTCAACGTGCAGCCTCAGGTGATCCCTGACTGGCTGCAGGACTGGCTGGACAACCGTGGCGGTTATCTGATCGGCAACATGCGCACAGGAAGGCCCGACTTCCGCTTTTACAGCCTTGGGAATTCGCTGGCTTGTCTGTTCGGACTGTTAACGGCCCCACAACAGCGGGCCCTGTTTCGCCTGGTTCTTCACAACCGTGAGCATCTGATGGCTCAGATGCCAATGAGGATCTGCCATCCGCCGATGGACAGCATCGAATGGCAGAACAAGACGGGGTCAGATCCGAAAAACTGGCCCTGGAGTTATCACAACGGTGGACACTGGCCCAGCCTGCTCTGGTATTTCGGTGCCTCAGCTCTGCTGCATGAACGACTGCATCCCAGTGCCGATGCGCTGCTGATGGGACAGATGCGCAGCTTGATCGAAGACTGCTACTGGAGTCAGCTCAATCAGCTGCCCAGACAGCAATGGGCCGAGTATTTCGACGGCCCCACGGGGACCTGGGTTGGCCAGCAATCAAGGACCTATCAGACCTGGACCATCGTGGGTTTTCTGTTGATGCACCACTTTCTTCGGGTCAATCCCGATGACGTCCTGATGCTGCAACTGGATACCGATCTGAGCCTCGGCATCGAATAAAAAGCCCCCTCGCCTGTGGCGAGAGGGCTTTCAACAACTGATATTTGACTGACTCAGATCAGAAGAGGCCCAGGGTCAGGGACTTGTCGATCGGCAGTGCAGCACCAATACCCAGGTAAATGGTGACAAGGGTTCCAGTCAGAAACACCGTCATCGCCACAGGACGACGGAAAGGGTTCTGGAACTTGTTGAAGCTCTCAATGAAGGGAACCATCATCAAACCCAGAGGAACCAGGGTTTGCAGAGCGATTCCGAGGAGCTTGTTAGGAACAACCCGGAGGATCTGAAAAACCGGATACAGATACCACTCAGGAAGGATTTCCAGAGGAGTGGCAAAGGGATCAGCCTTGTCGGCAAGCATGGCTGGATCGAGAACAGCCAGGCCAACCACACAAGAGATGGTTCCGAGGATGACGACCGGGAAGATGTAGAGCAGGTCGTTCGGCCAGGCAGGCTCGCCGTAATAGTTGTGACCCATGCCCTTGGCGAGCTTGGCCCGCATCTTGGGGTCGCTCAGATCAGGCTTCTTGAGAATGTGCATCGTTTACCGGCTAATGGAGGAACGGTAGGAAGATGAATGGCCCTTGAAAGGGGAATTGTGAAGAACCTGAGATGGTGATCACAAGGGACCAGAGATGCCCTGCTTCCGAATCATCAGGAAGTGCATGAGCATGAACACGGCCAGCAGCCAGGGCATCACAAAGGTGTGGAGGCTGTAGAAGCGCGTGAGGGTGGCCTGGCCAACACTCTCTCCACCTCGGAGAAGCTCGACCATGAAGTCGCCAACAACGGGAATTGCGGCAGGGACACCAGAAACGATCTTGACGGCCCAGTAACCGACCTGGTCCCAAGGGAGGGAGTAGCCGGTCACACCGAAGGAAACGGTGATGACAGCCATGGTCACACCGGTGACCCAGGTGAGCTCACGGGGACGCTTGAAGCCGCCGGTGAGATACACACGGAAAACGTGCAGGATCAGCATCAGCACCATCATGGAGGCGCTCCAGCGGTGAACAGACCTGATCAGCCAGCCAAAGCTGACGTCCGTCATCAAGTACTGGACAGAGGAATACGCCTCAGCGACGGTCGGCTTGTAATAGAAGGTCATCGCGAACCCGGTCGCGAACTGAATCAGAAAACAAACCAGGGTGATGCCGCCCAGGCAGTAAAAGATGTTGACGTGGGGGGGCACGTACTTGGTGCTGATGTCATCAGCGATGTCCTGGATCTCAAGTCGTTCCTGAAACCAGTCGTAGACGGGTGATGAGTTCGCCATGCACAAGCGGGCTCGAGTTGCGAAAGTCTACGCAGCACACTTCAGCCATCGCGCCTTGAGGGACGCTATGTATCCGACTGTTAATGATGGCGTTCAGACCATGCGGAGCCTGGGTTCTCGGCTGATGCAGACCGTGATGCCTCTGCTCATGGTGCTGATTCTCTGCTTCTGGGGCCCTCCTCAAGCAGCGGCATTGAACGATGCGCAGCAACTCGTCGTGGACAGTTGGCGCCTTGTGAATCAGGGGTACTTCGATCCTGAGCAGCTGGATCGCATCCGCTGGAAACGCCAACGCCAGAAGGCCCTGGAGAAAACCATCAACAGCAGCGAGGAGGCTTACGACGCGATCGACGTGATGCTGAGCAGCATTGGTGAGCCCTACACCCGTTTGCTGCGTCCACGGGACTATGCCGCACTGAAGGACAGCACCAGCGGGAGCCTCAGTGGGGTGGGACTGCAGCTTGGGCCGAGTGAGTCCCAGGACGCGGTGGTGATCATTTCATCCCTTGAGGGGTCTCCAGCTGCGGAAGCCGGGTTGCTGCCTGGTTCCACCGTGACCGCCGTGGACGGTGTTCCGGTCAGTGCAATCGGCCTTGGTGGAACGGCCAACAGCTTGCGCGGGGAAATTGGCACTCAGGTTGTTCTGAGCATTCGCAGCAGCAACGGTGACGTCGGTGAAGTCACGTTGGAGCGGCGCAATGTCGATCTGCGTCCGGTTCGCACCCGTCGGCTGCGCAGTGCCAATCACACCCTTGGCTACCTGCGCATCACCCAATTTTCCGAAGATGTCCCCGAACAGGTGCAGGAAGCCCTCGAGGAACTGAAGATCAAAAACATCGAAGGGCTCATCCTCGACCTCAGAAACAACTCAGGAGGACTGGTCAGCGCTGGGCTGGCCGTGGCGGATGACTTTCTCAACGGTGATCCGATCGTTGAGACGCGTGACCGCAACGGGATCCAGGACACAGTGCCGTCTCGTATTGATCGGCTCTACGACGGCCCAATGCTGACCCTCGTCAATGCAGGAACCGCTAGCGCCAGTGAGATCCTGGCTGGGGCCTTGCAGGACAGTGGGCGCTCCACACTGATGGGAGGTCAAACCTTCGGGAAGGGATTGATCCAGACCCTCACCAACCTCAGTGATGGAAGTGGGCTCGCCGTGACTGTCGCTGGCTATGTCACGCCCAATGGGCGCGACATCCAGGGGGAAGGCATTGAGCCGGATCAGATCCTTGAGACACCGGAACCGATCAGTCCAGGAAGCGATGGCGACCTCTGGCTCGCCTCGGCAGAGAACTGGATGGAATCACACCTCGCGATCAGCGACCAAAGCACAGCTGCCGACAGCGCTGAATGAGTCAGAGGACTTATCACGACCCTCTCCATCACGGAATCACCCTTGATGACGACGATCGGGCCGAGGCGATGGTCATGGCTCTCATCGATTCCGCGTCCTTCCAACGCCTGCGACGGATCCGACAACTTGGCCCCGCGTTCCTGACCTTCCATGGCGCTGAAGGCAGTCGCTTCACCCACTCACTGGGGGTGTTCCATCTGGCTCGACGGGCACTGACCAACCTGATCCGTCTGGACTCGACATTGGAAGAGGAAGCGGGTCTGCTCTACGCCTCGGCCCTCCTCCACGACATCGGCCATGGTCCGCTGAGCCATACCGGCGAGGAGATGTTCGGGCTGCACCATGAAACCTGGTCTGCAGCCGTGATTCGAAACGATCCAGCGATCCACGATCCGCTCGAGAGCTTCTCGCCCGGGCTTGCTGACGCGGTTGCAACCCTGCTGGAAGAGGGCCGATCGCGACGATCGGTGATCAAACGCCTGGTCAGCAGTCAGCTCGACTGCGACAGACTCGACTATCTGCTCCGAGACAGCTACACCACCGGAGCTCGGTATGGACAACTGGACACCGAGCGGATCCTGGCCGGGATGACCCTTTCCCCTGACGGTGACCTTGCCATTCATCCGAAAGGACTGATGGCTGTGGAGCACTACCTGGTGGTCAGAAACCTGATGTACCGCAGTGTCTACAACCACCGCTTGAACATCGTCTGCAACTGGATGCTGGAACAACTCATCCAGCTCGCGCGTCGATTGGGGCCCAGCCACGTCTGGTGCGATTCCGTCATGCAGCGCTGGCTCTGGGACCCCGATGCTCTGGATCTGACGAGCTTCCTGGCCAACGATGATCTCCGTACGGGATACCACCTCCAACGTTGGCGGGAAGACGGCCCTGAAGAACTGGCCCAACTCTGTGGGCGATTTCTCGATCGACGCCTGCTCAAGGCCATCGGGGTTGGCCATCTGGACAGCGGTGATCAACTCAAAGCGCTGGCACGGGCCAGACAACTGACCGAAGCCTGCGGGCTGGACCCAGACATGAACTGCGGTCTGAGACATCAGCATCAACGGGGCTACCACCCTTACAAAAGCGGGCTGAGGATCTGGGATGGACAACAGCTCCAGGCGCTCGAGCAGGCCTCACCGCTGGTGCAAAGTCTCTCCACGCCAGCAGAGGCCGCCTGGTTGATTCATCCCAGAGAAATCGGTGACAGGCTCTCGAGCGCGCTTCAAGAGGAGAAAAGCTGGGGGATATCCAGCTGACTCAATGTCGTATTCAATGAGCCCCATGCAGAGACGTCAGCCCAGATGAGCTCATTGCGTCTACCCAGTCGATATGAGGGCCATTGGCGTGATGCCCTGGCCGGCTTGATCCAAGCGCTACCGGGTGACAACAGCCCCGTCGAAGTCGATAGCCAGGACTGGGTTTTGCGTTGCCAGGATCTGCAAGACCTTCAGCACACCCTGGAAGGAGCTGGGTACGGCATGCTTCGGCTTCGCAGTGCAATCGACGAGACGATTGTGAGCGCAAGGGCACTGGGTCATGTCGTGGTGACCACATCCAGCGATGACGCGAGCGCATCGGAAACGCCAACGGACACTGCCAAGTCATCGTTGCTCTTTCACCAGGGCACGCTTCGCTCCGGGGATCATCTGCAGTCCCAGGGCGATGTCCTTCTCTATGGGGACGTCAACCCAGGGGCACGCATCAGTGCCGTCGGTCATATCCAGATCTGGGGACGGTTGAGAGGCATTGCCCACGCCGGTTGTGAAGGCGATCGTTCAGCAACCGTGGTGGCCCATCAGCTGCGTCCATTGCAGCTGCGTGTCGCCGATGTCGTGGCACGCGGACCGGATGAGCAACCACAGGTCGGACTGATGGAACAAGCCCGGCTGGTTAATGGCGAGATCGTCATCGAGCCTGCGGCTGGTCTGCCAATCCCACCACGTCGCTGAGCGACAGTCCTGCGATTCAGCGTTGTCGGAACAAGACCACTGACTATCGTGGCCAGACCCCAAGAGATGCTGGTGTCGACGACACGAACAATCCTGATCTGCTCGGGCAAGGGCGGCGTCGGCAAGACCACCACCACGGCCAATCTGGGAATTGCTCTCGCACGCAAAGGCTGCAAGACCGTCGTTCTCGATGCTGACTTCGGCCTGAGGAATCTCGACCTCCTGCTTGGCCTGGAAAATCGAATCGTTTACACGGCGCAGGAGGTCCTGGCGAAGACCTGCCGCCTCGAACAGGCCCTGGTCAAACACAAGCAGGAACCGAATCTGGCCTTACTGCCCGCAGGAAACCCCCGCATGCTCGAGTGGCTGACGCCCAAGGACATGCAAGCCATCGTGTCGCTGCTGGAGCAGAGCTTCGACTACGTGCTGATCGACTGCCCGGCTGGCATCGAGGATGGTTTCAAGAATGCCGCCGCTGCAGCGCGGGAAGCCCTCGTGATCACGACACCTGAGGTCGCTGCCGTCCGTGATGCCGACCGCGTGATTGGTTTGCTGAACACCCAGGGCGTTTCACCTGTACAGCTGATCCTCAACCGGGTGCGTCCGAAAATGATGAGCACGCAGGAGATGCTCTCGGTTGATGACGTGACAGACATCCTTGCCCTGCCACTCCTCGGCTTGGTTTTTGAGGATGAACAGGTGATTGTCAGCACGAACCGTGGTGAACCGCTCACCCTCGGAAACGATCAATCCCCGGCAGCGCAGGCCTACAACAACATCGCCGGACGACTTCAAGGGGATGCCATTCCCCTGATGGATCCGGCCAAAGCCCGGCGAGGGTTCCGCGCCAAGGTGCGCCAACTGATGCAAACCAAGATTTTCTGACCGTCATGACCCTCAAGGAGTTCATCGACAGACTGCTGCGCCGCCAACCCGCCAGTGCAGGCACTGCAAAAGAACGGCTTCAGCTGGTTCTCGCCCACGATCGAAGCGATCTCAACCCTGAACTGCTCGAACAGATGAGGCGCGAGATCCTTGAAGTGGTCGCCCGCTACGTCGAGATCGATCTCGAGGAAGGCGATGTCAGCCTCGAGACCGAGGATCGCGTCACCGCCCTTGTGGCAAACCTTCCGATTCGGCGCACACTCGAAAAGGCTGGCTCGGGGGGAACCCTCTGAGCAGCCGACCGATCATGAATGGCAAACCTGCAGAACCTCACCACCGCGGAACAACGGATTGGTGACCTGCTCCAACAGGGATTGAGCAACAAGGCGATTGCACAGCACCTTGTCATCAGCATCCGAACGGTTGAGTCCCACATCAGCCGTGCTCTCGCCAAAACAGGGACCACCAGCCGTCTTCAACTTGTGATGTTCTTGCTGAGGGAAGCCGAGAAGCGGCCGAATCTCCAGCCATGACAACGTAAAATATGGTTGTGCCGGCTTAGCTCAGTGGTAGAGCAGCGCTTTTGTAAAGCGAAGGCCATCGGTTCAAATCCGTTAGCCGGCTTCGACGCTTATGGAACGGTTGGTATGCCGTCAGGGATGACGGCACCCGCCCGAAGAATCCTCCAACGACCGGGGGCCAACCACTCCAACACCGTGCTTGCCTGGCCGGAAGGCTGAGGCCAAGGGCCCGGTCCCAACAGAGCCAGCTCAGGGAAGGCTGAGGCCACATCCTCAGCAGAGAGCGACGATGGCGCACCTGAGAGGTTGGCACTACTGGTGGCCAGGGGTCCGCTGCGGCGGAGCAGATCGCGGGTCGCGGCGCAGTGAGGGATGCGCAATCCAACGGTGGATCCATTGGGATTGAGCCGCCGCACTACGCCGTCCTGGATTGCCGGCAACACCATGGTGAGGGGTCCCGGCCAATGGTCTGAGGCGAGATCCAAGGCATCCTGACGGCACGCGGAGAGCGCACAATCCATCAGCTCCGTAGGCGAATCAGCCATCAGGATCAACGGTTTCTCAGCGGGCCGTTGCTTCAGGGCCCAGATCCGCAGGGCATGGTCCGGCAAGCAAGCAAGCCCGGGGAGGGTATCGGTTGGGATGCCAACGACAGAACCCGACCTCAGCAGCCGCACGATCGACTCAGCATCGCGGAACTGAAGGGTGCCGTTGGTCATTGGTTGGGACGTCCCGGAGACTGGGCGAGAGCAAAGCGCTTGATCCCCGAAAGATCCAAGCCTGCGCGCGGATGACACAAACCACTGTTGGTCATCAGCGACAAAACCGCCTCGCTTTGGTCATGGTGGTGCTCCAGCAGCAACCATCCTCCAGGGGACAGAAATGCTGTTGCGCCGTCGATGATGTCGCGAAGACAGTTGAGACCGTCGCGACCACCGGAGAGGGCCAGATGAGGTTCATGCCGACGAACCACGCCATCGAGATCGCCAACCAGAGCAGATGGGATATACGGAGGATTGCTCACCACAAGGTCAAAGCTCAGTCCGGTGGCCGGTAACGCCTCCCACCAGTTGCCTTCGTGGAGCTCACAACGTCCTCGATCTGTCAGGCGATCAAGATTGCGTTGTGCCAGACCAAGCGCATCCACGCTGCAGTCAACGGCATGGCCCTCCGCCTCCGGCCAGGCTCGACTGAAACTGACGGCGATGGCACCGGAACCCGTTCCCAGATCAATCCAGCGCGTCGGGGGTGAACTGGAAAAGCATTCCAAAGCCAGATCCACCAACACTTCGGTCTCCTGCCTGGGAATCAAAGCCGCTGGTGAGACCTCCAGCAGAACGTCGCGCCAGGGGCAGATGCCGATCAGGTATTGAAGCGGCACCTCCTGTTCGAGATGTTGTCTCCAGAACTGGGCCAGTTCGTCGAGAGAGCGGGTCAGCACCACCGAACCGGTCCGATCGATCAGTAGACGCTGCAACTGAGACCAGCGCAAACCAGCCCCCAGATCAAGCAACCAGTCGAGGTCAACAGACCGCCCTCCGAGAGCAAGCTGATCACGGCGCCAGGCAAGCACGGCCTCCGCAGAAACGGTCTGGGGCGAAGACACGTCAAACCGCTCGCCATCTCTGGCCAGGTTCACACACCACAAGCCCCCGAAGCTCGAGCTGGACAAGCTCCAGTGCCAGCGATGCCGCGGGGCGCCCAAGACGTTGCTGGAGCATATCGACGGTCATGCCCTCGGACAGAGCCTGCAGAAGAGCCTTGTCCATCGGCGGCGGCTGGTGGGATGTGGCACGGCCTTTCCCCCCAAGAGGCCCAAGACCGAGCTGTTGAACGAACGCATCGATTGAGACGAGCGGTCTGGCCTTCTCCTGAAGCAAAGCATTGCTTCCCCGGGCCGACCAACGACCAGCATCGGCGGGCATCACCCAAACGGGACACTGCAGCGCATCGGCGTATCGCGCAGAAATCAAGGCACCACTTTTCTCCGGACACTCGACGATCACCAGGGCAGAGGCCAGGGCCACAATCAACCGATTACGGGCAGCGAAATGCCCCGGGCGAAGAGAATCGCCCGGATAACGTTCACTGAGCAGCAGTCCAGACCTTCCAACCGCTGATTGGAGCGCGTGATGGTGGGCTGGGTAGACCCTGTCGAGGTGGGTGCCCAACACCGCCACCGGAGCACCATCAGTTGCCAGGCAGCCGCGGTGTGCTGCCGCATCAATCCCATCGGCAAGACCGCTGAGCACAGGCCATCCGGCCAAAGCAAGGGCACGACCCAGGCGATCCGCCATCTGCAGGGCATGGGCAGAAGCGGAGCGCGTCCCGATCACCGCGATGGCCTGACGCGCCTTCAGGCAACGCAACAGGGAGCGGTCCCCGCGATGAAACAGACACGATGGAGGGGGAGTCAATGCATTCAGAGGATCTGGCCAATCGCAGTCCCCTTGCAGCAGCACGTCATCCGGGACATGGACAATCGGATTGGGGCCCCAGTGCGTTCTGTATTGATCGAGCTGGTTCCAAAGGCTGCGCGGCCAACGCAGGTGCCGCTCCAAGCGATCGCGCGGCCAGGACCACAGGATCTCCAGGCTGATGTGATTGGAGACGGCGACGGCGTCCAGAGCAGCAACGCGAGCCGGACCGATGCCGGGACAGCGACTCCACAACCAACGCCAATGACGCGCCAAATTCTTCAGTACATCTGTACTGATCCAATCATGTCGTCGGGGGGCTGCGCAGCACATCCACAGCAGACCTGAGTTCCTGCGGAACACGACGAACAATGCTCATACCGTCGCCCGAGCGCCGAACCAGAACCAGATCCACCTCGGCATCGGCGAGCAGTTGTCCATCCCGAAGGAACCGGCAGCCCCAGGGGAAACGCGCCCCTTTTGATGCCAGCAAACGACTTTCGAGGGTGATCAGGTCACCATGGCGAATGCTGTCTCGGTAACGAATTGCCATGGTGACCACAGGCATCTCATACCCAAGGGCCGACAACGCCGCATAGGAGAGGCCTGCCTGCTCCAGAGCCAGGACACGTCCCTCCTCCATCCAGGCGACGTAACTGCCGTGCCACATCACACCCGCATGGTCGGTGTGTTGCGGCAAGACGCGACGAACCAACACCCAGGCCTGGGGCGTAACGCTCTCCGTCAGCTGCTCATCCATCACTCGGACTGCCCATAGGCTTCATCCAAGGTTGCTCCATTGACATGTTCAAAAACCTGTTGATTGCGGACTCAGGCACGGGCCATGTCGAGGAGATGATTCGCATGCTTCAGGACATCCCAAGCTTTCGCGATGCCAGCGTGAACCTTCTGCACGTGGTTCCTGAACAAAACACCGCCAAGGCTGCGGACCATCGCAGCGAGGGCAAGTCACTGCTGAGCGGAGCCATCGAACGGATGGGGCTCTCAAGCGACAAAGTGAATGCCCTGGTTCGGGAAGGAGACACCAAGCAGACCGTTCTGAAGGTTGCCGATGAACTCAACAGCGACCTGATCGTGATGGGATCGCGGGGGCTTGGACGACTTCAATCCATCCTGGCGAACAGCACGAGCCAGTACGTGTTTCAACTGTCAACCCGACCGATGCTCCTGGTCCGGGATGACCTCTACGTTCGGCACGTCAACAAGGTCATGGTGACCATTGATGGGACTGGTGTTGGCGACGACGCCTTGAAAGCGGCCTGTGAACTCACCCGTGAGATTCCTGACGGGCAGCTGGTGGGCGTTCATGTGACGCGCCAGGATCTCAGACCATCTCGCGGCGGGAAGAGCAAAGCCGATGAAGTGCTCGATGCTGCCGTGCAGCGGGCACGGTCGTTCGGGGTCGAGATGAAAGCCGTTCACGTCACGGGATCTGACATCGGCCGCACCGTGTGCTCTGCAGCCAAAGAAATCAACGCAGACATTCTTGTGATCGCATCCCAAGACCGCCGACCTCTGGTCGCACGTGGTCTGGTGGACCTCGACAAATTGCTAGGGGGATCCGTCAGCGATTACATCCGGGTGCATGCTCCGGCGCCGGTCCTGCTCGTCCGGGAACCGGAGCAACGCTGACGTTCAACCCTGCCTGCTGTTGGTCTGGATGTAGAGGACGATCAGAAAAATCGCCGGAACCAAGATGAACAGCAGGCTGGCGACGAATCCGAGATCGTTGGTTTCCATGACATCTAGATGGATCCCGGCGAACGTATCACCGGGATGAGGCCTACAAGAGCGTGAGGTCAGCGCTCTTCATCGGCAGTAGCAGCTTCGTCGCCAGCACTCTCTTCCTCCTCGTCCGTTGAGGCGCTTGGCCAAGCGGTCGGCCCTTCAGGCAAGGGCGCTGCACAGGCTGCTGCCAAACGATTCTCTGCATCGGCCAGTTTGAGTTGAGGCCTGGTCAGCACACGAACGGATCGTTCGACCAAAGCCTGACAGGCCAGCCTCCATTCATCCGGACGACGCCGGAGTTTGGCCTCTTCAACGGCAGTTCGTGCGGTCAGGGCATCACGGCCGTCGTCTCCGACAACGGACACAAAACAGGTGATGCACTGTCCACATCCACCGCAATTGCCCAACTGACCCTTGAGTCCATAGAGCTGAATCCCTTCGCGCATCGCCACCTCACGGAGGTTTTCACCGGGGTAACACTCCACATCCCGACCTTCCCGAACGAAACGGACAACAGGCATCGAAGCGGAGACAGCTGACGGCCATCATGAACTCAAGGATTGCGTTTTGTGAACAGCTCGGAGGCACATCCCTTGTCAATGGACGTTGCAGCACACGACAACAGCAGCGGTCTGACAGGAGGAAACCCTTACGATCGCGAGGTCTGGCTGCTAGCGCAGCTCCGTTCCCCGAACCTGACCCATGGGATTGCCCTGGTATCGGGTGCACACCGTCGTCATTAATGACCCGGGACGCCTCTTGGCTGTGCACCTCATGCATACAGCCCTTGTTGCCGGCTGGGCCGGCTCGATGGCTTTGTACGAACTGGCCATTTTTGATCCATCAGACCCGGTCCTGAACCCCATGTGGCGTCAGGGCATGTTTGTGATGCCTTTCATGGCACGCCTTGGCGTGACCGACAGCTGGGGTGGCTGGAGCATCACCGGTGAAACCGCCGTCGATCCAGGATTCTGGAGCTTCGAAGGCGTCGCCGCCGCGCACATCATCTTCAGTGGCCTGCTGATGCTTGCGGCCATCTGGCACTGGACCTACTGGGATCTCGAGATCTGGCAGGACCCCAGAACCGGTGAGCCCGCCCTTGACCTGCCCAAGATCTTCGGCATCCACCTGCTTCTTGCAGGCCTGGGCTGCTTCGGCTTCGGGGCTTTCCACCTCACTGGGGTGTTCGGTCCGGGCATGTGGATTTCAGATCCCTACTCATTGACCGGCCATCTCGAGGCGGTGCAACCGTCCTGGGGGCCAGAAGGATTCAATCCGTTTAACCCGGGCGGCATCGTTGCCCACCACATTGCAGCCGGAATCGTCGGCATCATCGCCGGCATTTTCCACATCACCACCCGTCCTCCGGAGCGCCTGTACAAGGCCCTGCGGATGGGCAACATCGAGACGGTTCTTGCCAGCGCGATCGCTGCAGTGTTCTTCGCAGCCTTCATCGTTGCTGGAACCATGTGGTACGGCTCTGCAGCAACTCCTGTCGAACTGTTCGGGCCCACCCGTTATCAGTGGGACCAGGGCTATTTCAAGACTGAAATCAACCGTCGTGTCCAAACAGCTATGGACGACGGTGCCTCTCGCGAAGAAGCGTTCGCAGCCATTCCTGAGAAGCTCGCCTTCTATGACTACGTGGGCAACAGCCCTGCCAAGGGTGGTCTGTTCCGTGTCGGCCCAATGGTGAACGGTGACGGCCTGGCAACCTCCTGGGTTGGTCACATTGTCTTCACCGACAAGAACGGCGATGAACTCGAAGTCCGTCGTCTGCCCAACTTCTTCGAGAACTTCCCTGTCGTCCTTCAGGACGCACAAGGCAACATCCGTGCCGACATTCCATTCCGTCGCGCAGAAGCCAAGTACTCCTTCGAACAACAGGGTGTGACTGCCCAGGTGTTTGGTGGAGCCCTGGATGGTCAGACCTTCACTGATCCTGCAGACGTCAAGCGTCTGGCCCGTAAGGCCCAGCTGGGTGAAGCCTTCGACTTCGATCGCGAGACCTACAACTCCGACGGTGTCTTCCGCAGTTCACCTCGCGGCTGGTTCACCTTCGGCCACGCCACCTTCGCTCTGCTGTTCTTCTTCGGCCACATCTGGCACGGTGCCCGCACCCTCTACCGCGATGTGTTCGCCGGTATTGATCCCGATCTCGGCGATCAGGTGGAATTCGGACTCTTTGCCAAGCTGGGCGACAAGTCCACCCGTCGTCTGCCAGAGGGCTACGTTCCTCCCGCAGGCACTCCCCTCAACTGATCGGACACAAGGAGTTCTTCGATGGAAAGCTTCGCTTACATCCTCATTCTCACCCTGGCGATTGCCACCCTCTTCTTCGCAATCGCATTTCGCGATCCCCCGAAGATCGGCAAGTGAGATTCACACAAGCCCCGCAACAGCGGGGCTTTTTTTTGCTCTGTGAACAAACCAGTCGCAAATCGTTCTTACCAACAAGGAAAATCTCGGCCAATCTCACACCAGTGCAAGGGGTCTCACCACTCTCCCGATAAGACCATTGTCAGCACAGCCCTTCTCAAGACTCGAACGAATGTCTAAAGTTGGGCAATCTTTTGAGGTCAGCGGGCGTGCAGTGCCCCTCCTGCCAAAACACAGACAGTCGCGTCCTCGAGTCACGCGCTGCTGATGGTGGACGCAGTGTTCGCCGCAGGCGGGAATGCTTGAACTGTGATTTTCGTTTCACCACCTACGAGCGTGTTGAAACCGTTCCGATCACAGTGGTTAAACGGAATGGAAGTCGAGAAATCTTCAGCCGTAGCAAGTTGCTGCATGGTCTCGATCGAGCCTGTGAGAAGACAGGGCTTGATGCCACACGTCTCGAAGCGATGGTGGAAGAACTCGAACTTCAGCTTCAGCAGCGGGGAGGCCGCGATATTTCAAGCGCTGAAATCGGTGAGCTCGTGCTCTTGCAGCTGAAGGACATCAACGAAGTGGCTTACATCCGCTTTGCCTCTGTTTACAGGCAGTTCCGGGGTATTGATGATTTCGTCTCAACCCTGGAGACCATGAGCACGGACAAAACCGCATACGCAGCTGTCGGCTAAACAAGCGCACGCTCCCCTGTAAAGTCATTGATTACGCGCAGAAGTCGGCGGGCTTCATGCGCCCTCCCTTTCGAACTGCCCACCTGAGGCAGACCGCCAACGACACATGTCTGCGACTCCCACCGAAGAACAGGTGCTTGACGCCACGACCGCTGCTGATGGAGACACCTCCGTCGAAGCGGCTGCCGACGCCGGCTTCGGAGATGAGGATCTGAGCATCCCTGAGGACGTTCCAACTGCTGACGACCCCGCCAGCCGTCCTGACATGAAGGATCTGGAGACCGCCGGATTCTCTCTGGATGAATTCGCAGCTCTGCTGAGCAAGTACGACTACAACTTCAAGCCTGGCGACATCGTCAACGGCACCGTCTTCGCCCTGGAGTCCAAGGGCGCGATGATCGATATCGGCGCCAAGACAGCCGCCTTCATGCCGCTGCAGGAAGTTTCGATCAACCGGGTTGAAGGCCTGAGCGACGTGCTCCAGCCCGGCGAGATCCGCGAGTTCTTCATCATGAGTGAAGAAAACGAGGATGGTCAGCTGGCGTTGTCGGTGCGACGCATCGAGTACCAGCGCGCCTGGGAACGCGTCCGCCAGCTGCAAAAGGAAGACGCAACGATCTACTCCGAGGTCTTCGCCACCAACCGTGGTGGTGCATTGGTCCGGGTTGAAGGCCTTCGGGGCTTCATCCCCGGGTCACACATCAGTACACGCAAGCCCAAGGAAGAGCTGGTTGCCGACTTCCTGCCGCTGAAGTTCCTGGAAGTCGACGAAGAGCGCAACCGTCTTGTCCTCAGCCATCGTCGTGCTCTGGTTGAGCGGAAGATGAATCGCCTCGAGGTTGGCGAAGTCGTTGTCGGCACCGTCCGTGGCATCAAGCCCTACGGCGCCTTCATCGACATCGGTGGTGTCAGTGGTCTGCTGCACATTTCCGAGATCAGCCA
>JBGKDR010000135.1:0-22904 GCA_042954225.1 Parasynechococcus sp. | reverse complement strand
GGCCTCGACCGTGATGGTCAGACCGGGGTGAGCTTTCTCAAGTTCTGCTTTGACCCAGTTGGTTTGAACCATGGCCAGCTGGCTGCGTCGGGATGCGATGCGCAGTTCGGTGAGGGCCATGGAAAGGGCGAATCAGCCGCCAAGACTACGCAGTCGTCGCCGGCTTGATGGCGAATGTGACGATCTGTCCTGGTGCCGTTGTCACCCGCTGCTCTGTGAAGGCTGCGTAACATTTCAATTGCTGTGATTTGGCCATGCCAGGACCCGTTGTGAACGGTGTGCGTCAAGTCGGCCAGCCGGAGTCAACAGCTTCGGGGCAGCCCGGTCATGTGCCCCATGGTCAAGCGTTTCTACCGCTTGAGTCCGATGGAACAATTCGCCTGGTGCTGCTGAGCAGCGGCGACGTGGTGATCGCCCGTCTCCGTGACACCACAGACCGTTATGGCGAGCCCGCGTTTCAGCTGATTCGCCCCTACCGGGTTGAGGTTGCTGAGCAGGTGACCGAAATCTCTGATGCGGCCCCGAACTGGGTGTTGACACCATTTCTGAATGGCCTGAGCGTTCAACGCAACGTGGTGTTGTTCAAGACGGCTGTTGCATCTGTGCTCGAACCAGACCCTGCTTTGGTGAGGCAATACGCCGACATCAGCGCTCAGCAATGTCCCGTTGAGGACACGCCTGTCGAGCGATTGAAAAAAGCCTTCCAGGACTTCACCGACAGCCTTGAGGCGACCTAAGGACCGATCAGTCCTAAAGAAAAACCCCGGCCGGTGGCCAGGGGTTGGATCTCTTCCGTGTGAGGAGGGCGTCTCAATTCCCTCGAGGTCATTTATAGGAGTTTATTGCGCAGATGGAAAGGCGCAGATCTACTTACGTCATCATCATTGGTAATGATGGTGGTGATGAAGCCTGTCGGCGAGGAACAGGATTTGGCGCCAGGTCTGGCGGTTGCTCTGCGCACCACGAACAAGTTGTTCAAAATGAACAGGAGTGCCCTCTAAATCCCCCAGGCATTCGCTGACCAGAGCGAAGGCGATGCCAATCGCCCAAGGTTCCAATTGCAATCCATCGGATAGCTGATACCGGGCAGCGATTTCCTGCGGTTGTCCTGGTTCCAGTCGTTCCCAGTACTCCAGCATCCGGTGCCCAAAGGCGATTGCTCTGAACTCACTGCTCAGAGAATCGCTCACTGAAATAACGCTGAAAAACTTTCTCCACGATATTCAATCGGCTGCAGCTTGGGCGAAGGGGCCTGCGGTGCGCATAAAAAAGAGCCGCGATGGTGAGTCGGGCCCTTGGTCTTGATGGCTGAATTGAGAGGAAAAATGATTACTTGATGTATTCCTTGAGGACGCCGTTGCGGTTGGGATGTCGCAATTTGCGAAGGGCCTTTGCCTCGATTTGACGAATCCTTTCTCGGGTGACATCGAAGATCTGTCCAATCTCTTCGAGTGTTTTCATCCGACCATCATCCAGTCCATAGCGGAGACGAAGGACATCGCGCTCCCTTGGACTCAGGGTGGCCAAGACGCCCTCCAGGTCTTCCCTCAGAAGGTTCTTGGCCACATCCTGCTCGGGGTTCTCGATGTCGGCTTCGATGAAGTCGCCCAGACGGGAATCCTCTTCTTTTCCGATCGGAGTCTCCAGAGAAATCGGCAACTGAGCACTCTTCGCGATGAAACGCAGCTTCTCGATGGTCATTTCCATCGATTCAGCGATTTCCTCTTCCGTCGGTTTACGACCGAATTCCTGACTCAGAACCTTGGTGGTCTTCTTGATCCGGGAAATGGTCTCGTAGAGGTGAACCGGCAGTCGGATGGTGCGGCTTTGGTCGGCGATGGCACGGGTGATGGCCTGACGGATCCACCAAGTCGCGTAGGTGGAGAATTTGTATCCCTTCTCGTGGTCGAACTTTTCAGCGGCACGGATCAGGCCGAGGCTGCCCTCCTGAATCAGGTCCTGGAAGCTCAGGCCGCGGTTCATGTATTTCTTCGCGATCGAAACCACCAGTCGCAGGTTCGACTGAACCATTTTTTCCTTGGCCCGCCGCCCGAGCATCAACCGTCGGCGGAAACGGATCAGGGGCATCTCCACGAGTGCTGCCCACTCCTTGTTATCGGGCTCGCGACCGTTGTCGCTCTCAAACTGAGCCGCCAGTTCCTCGAGATGGAGGAGGTCGGCAATCTTCCGTGCGAGTTCGATCTCCTCGTCAGGACGCAGCAGACGAATCCGACCGATTTCCTGCAGATAAACCCGGATGGAGTCCTCGGTGTAAACACCTTTGGGGCCGATCTTGATGCTGGCCAGGGCTTTGGCCTTGGCGTCTTTTTCTGCGGCTGCAGCCTTGGCTTGTTCCTCAGCAGTGGGTTTGGTTTCAGCTGGTTTTGCAGCCGCTTTGGTCTTGGCCGCTGCCTTGGTTTTGGTGGATGCGGCTTTGGTGGTCGTTGTCTTGGCTTTGCTTGTTTTGGCCTTGGCCTTGGTGGTGGTGGCTTTTTTGGCTGTTGTTTTCTTGGCTGCAGCAGCCTTCTTCTTGGGATCCGCTGCGGCCAGTAATTCGTCAGCTGCTGCAGACAGATCCTTGGCGCTGGCTTTGCTGGTTCGGGGCGATCGACGTCGCGCTGGTGTCTTCTTGGTCTCCTCCTCCGGCTGAGGGGAGACTGTCCTGACCTGACCTTCAGCGTTGGCGAGAAGGACGATGTCCAATTTCGCAGCAGGCTTGGCGGCAGGACTCATGGTTGTTCCGGGCAGATGGGAGCGAGGGTTTAAAGCGCCTGCAATCGGGGCCAGTGTCTGACCAGGATCGGCAAGCGGGCATTATGTCAATTCGCTGAAAGCAGGAGCCCTAAGGCCGCGTCAGCAACATGCTCAATGCATGGAAGGGTGTCTGTGTCAGGCCGTCGATGGAGCACTGAACGGGTGCCTGGGCTGTCCGGGGTGGTCTCAGACCGGTCGAAAAGCGGAGCAATGAGCTTCGATTCGAACTACGTGTCTTCCCGCTGGATCAAACGCAGGTGGTTGGTATCAAAACCAACAGAACCATGTTAATGAAGTTTTCCACTGAGTGCAAGCCTCTGACCACTTTCAAGCAGCTCGCGGACGTCTGGCTCGACGCTGGTCGTGACGGGCAGGTGTTCACCTATGGCTTGTTGTCTCCAACGCAGGCCTCTCCAGGGGATCTGGTCAGGGTGCGTCTGCGCGGACGTCCACACCACGGTCTGGTTGTGGCGGTTCGCGCCGTTGAATCCATCAGTTCCGAGGACTTGTCACGTCTGCGCGGCGTCGAAGAAACCGTTCAGGGCCAGGCGGTTGCATCCCAGTGGCGAACCTGGATTGAATCAGTCGCCCTTCGATGTCATCTGAGCGCCTTTCGGATGCTCAAGGCCGCTCTGCCGGCGGGATGGCTTGGTCAAGCGCGGTCACTCAACTGCAGGACTTTGTCGTGGGTGTCCTGCAGGCAACGACATCGGGATGATGCCGCCTCGCTGACCCCCCGACAGCAACAGCTTCTGGACCATCTCGAGGCCCGTGGTGGTGGGGCATGGTTGCGGGATCTGCAGGCTGCTGGATTCAGCGCCTCTCCCTTGCAGGCACTCGAGGCCCGGGGACTGATTGAGCGCCAGCAGAGGTCTGCACCAGCGGTTTTGCACAACTCAGCCAACGCAGCAAGCAGGGATCTGGAACCGCCAAGGGTGCTCACCTCTGAGCAGATGCAGGTGATGGACGACTACAGCACCTTGAGGCCCGGGCAAGGCTTGCTGTTGTGGGGGATCACTGGCTCCGGCAAGACGGAGGTCTACCTCCAGCTCGCAGCCAAAGAACTGGAGGCAGGGAGGCATGTGCTGATCCTCACCCCGGAGATCGGATTGATTCCTCAGCTCGTGGACCGCTGTCGCCGTCGTTTCGGTGATCGCGTTCTCGAATATCACAGCGGTTGTCGTGATCGGGAGCGTCTGCAGACCTGGCGGCGCTGTCTGCAGCCTGAGCAGCCTCTGCTCGCAGTCGGAACCCGCTCAGCTGTCTTTCTGCCTCTCGATCCGATCGGCTTGATCGTGATGGATGAAGAGCACGATTCTTCGTACAAGCAGGACGCCCCGATGCCCTGCTACCACGCTCGGGATCTTGCGCTGGATCGGATGCAGCGGGAGGGCGGTCGAGTTGTGCTCGGCAGTGCCACTCCGTCGCTGGATAGCTGGGCGCAGCTCGAGCCGGCCGGCGAGCTGCGCCTATCCCGTCTGCGTCAGCGGATCTCCCGGCAGCCGTTGCCACCGGTGCATGTCGTGGACATGCGCCTCGAACTTGAAGACGGTCATCGACGTCTGATCAGTCGTCCATTGATGGAACGGTTGGCGGCCTTGCCTGAAAGCGGTGAGCAGGCCGTTGTGTTGGTGCCGCGTCGGGGCTACAGCCCTTTCCTGGGATGCCGCAGTTGCGGCGAAGTGGTCCAGTGTCCGCACTGTGATGTGGCGATGACGGTGCACCGCGGACGTGGGGACCATCAATGGCTGCGCTGCCATTGGTGTGACCATCGGGCTGACATCAGCACCCGTTGCTCCCACTGTGGTTCAACCGCGTTCAAGCCGTTCGGGGCCGGGACCCAGCGGGTGCTTGACCTGCTTGGCCAGGAGCTGGAGGGCTTGCGCCTGCTCCGCTTCGACCGGGATTCCACCGGTGGACGGGATGGCCACCGCCGCCTGCTGGATCGCTTTGCCGCCGGTGAAGCCGATGTCCTGATCGGTACCCAGATGCTCGCCAAGGGAATGGATCTACCCCAGGTCACGCTGGCTGCGGTTCTGGCTGCGGATGGTCTGCTGCACCGACCGGATCTCCGGGCGTCGGAGCAGGCTCTCCAGCTGTTGCTGCAGTTGGCGGGCCGTGCCGGTCGTGGCGAGCGTCCAGGTCAGGTGCTCGTCCAGACCTACAGCCCAGAGCATCCGGTGATCAGGCATCTGGTGGATGGCCGCTATGAATGCTTCCTCGACGAGGAAATGCAGCTCAGACGCGAGGCAGCCCTGGTGCCCTTCAGTCGAGCCTGCCTGCTGCGGCTGTCTGGTGAATCAGCGTCACAGACCGCCACCACCGCCGCGCTGCTGGCGGAGCAGATTCGACCAATCTGTGACGAACGGGATTGGTCCTTAATTGGCCCAGCTCCGGCACCCGTTGCGCGGGTGGCCGGTCGCAGCCGCTGGCAGATCCTGCTCCACGGACCCAAGGACAGTGCGCTTCCCCTCCCCCCAGGGCAGATGCTTTGGGACAGCTTGCCCTCCGGGGTGGCCCTGGCTGTTGACCCAGACCCCCTTGAGCTCTGATCAGGAGGGAAGTTCCGGAAAGCCGAAGCCGAGATGTCGGCGCACGCTTTGCAGGGTCAGGCTTAGGACAAGCAGAACTGGCACGGTCAGGCTGGTCACGCCGAGCCGGCTCCAGCGCCAACTTCGAAGGGAAAGACGATGGTCATGGCCGGGGTTCAGGCTCCAGGTTGATTGGTCTGTGGCAGTCACGGCGGGGTCGGGGTCAGAGCTGGTCACATGGGCTCCCCTCGGCAGCTGGATCTCGACCTGGAGACCAGGGATCTCTGGCAACTCGCGCAGGTCAAAGCGAAGCTCGAGGGTCTGGCGGACCCCCACCAGCCAGTTGCGTTCCCTTAGATCAAAACGGATGTCAGGTGTTGGCACACCGGCTGAGGTTGCCGCGGCGCTGATGAGATCCTGCAGTTGGGTCTGCACCGTTCTGGAGGGGAGGATCTCCCCTCCGATGCGTTGACGTCCCGAGGACCGTTTTTCGAGGGGTAATGCTGGCGTGATCTTGGCCAGCATGGGATCAAGACGCAGCTGCCATGGCAGCTGTTGACCGGACAAGCTGGTCACGTCCCAGCGCAGCATCACCCGATCAGGTCCTGCAATCTGAAGGTCGCCGTCGATCCGCACACACCCGCTCAGCAGGACGGTGAGACCCAACAGCACAGCAGTCACCAGAGCTGCGAAGCCCAGGGCTGGCCCCCGTGTTGGTCCCGTTGGTGGTGGCGGCGGTGGTGGTGGTTTGCGTGAACGACGGCGACGGGCACCACTGGTCAGCCCCTGACCCGTGGCCGAAACGTTCAGCTCCGGCAGACGCATGGACCAACGTTCCGGGCGTTCGAGGCTGGGGGATTCGAGGATGGTGAGCAACTGTTTGGCCTGCGAACGGATCTCGGGCTGTTGGCAGCGGCTCAACAGGCGACAGGTGGCGATTGCACTGGTCTCATCGCCCTGCCCCATCCAGGCCGTGATCATCAGCAGGCGAATCTGGGCACCTGCCTGACCAGGGAGTGGATGGGCATTGGCCAGAGGATTCAGGACGGATAGAGCCTGGCCGTAATCGCCCCGTTCCAGTGCGGCTTCAGCAGAGCTCAGATCTGGAAGGACTTGCCTGTCAGCCACCGATCAGCCGCGTCCCACCACCATGGTTCCGATGCCGGCATCGGTGAACACCTCGAGCAGCAGGGCATGCGGCACCCGCCCATCAACGATGTGGGCCGCTGAGACCCCCTGCGCCAATGCACGAATGCAGCATTCGGTTTTTGGCGTCATCCCACCGGCCACAACACCGTCCTCAATCAGCTGCCGCGCTTCGGACAAACGGATTTTGCGGATCAGTGATTCGGGCTCGTTGCGATCCCGCAGGATTCCAGGGGTGTCGGTCAGCAGGATCAACTTTTCCGCTTCAAGAGACGCCGCGATCTCACCGGCGACGGTGTCGGCATTGATGTTGTGTGAGCGCCCATCCGTTGTGGCGGCGACGCTTGAGATCACCGGCACATAGCCCCGTTCCAGCAACGGTTCCAGCACATCGGGATTGACGCGCGCTACATCGCCTACGAGGCCATGGCTGCCATCTCCCCAGGGCCGGGCTTCCACAAGGGATCCGTCACTGCCGCTGAGTCCGACTGCCCTTGCCCCAAGTTGGTTCAGGCCGTTGACGATCTGTTTGTTGACGCGACCCACCAACACCATTTCCACCACGTCCATGGTGTCGGCGTCGGTGACCCTGAGCCCATCCTTGAATTCTGCGGGAATCTCCAGTCGTTTCAGCCAGCTGTTGATTTCAGGGCCTCCGCCGTGAACCACAACCGGTTGAACACCCACGCAGGCCAGCAAGGCCAGGTCGCGAAACACCGCGTCGCGCAGTTCGGCATGGGCCATGGCGGCTCCGCCGTACTTGATCACAATCCGGCGGCCGGCAAAACGCTGGATATAGGGGAGGGCTTCGCTGAGGACTGAAACCCTCAGGGCGTCATCGCTGGACATTGGCTCAAGCCTCTCCGGCGGGGAGCAGCTGGAGGTCGATCCGACCATCCCCCAGGTCCGTCAGTTCAGCCCGCAGGCCCTTGGCGAAGAAGCGGCCAAGACGATCCTGCTTGTCTTGCCACCGCTGCAAGGGGATGGCCCCAAGGCTGAAGCGCATCCGGAGGCCGTAGCCGCCAGAGGAATCGAGTTCTTCGATTTCCTCCAGTTGCGGGGGAGTGTCGTCATCCCAGAGTTTCAGCGCTTCCAGCGATGACTCCAGATGGGCCTTCTGGCCATAGCGCCAGCGCGTTACGTCACCCAGAAGCTTGACGAGCTCTTCGGGTGCCTGCTCGCGCAGTTGTTTCATCGTGTTGGGAGGGGTCACCCGCAGGGCCGGAGGCAATTCCGATGATTTGAGAGCGAGCCCCCCCAACAGGATTGGAATGCCGTAGAAAATTGTTGGAAGGCTGAGGTTCGCGTTGCCGGTGGCATAAGCAGTGGCGCCGATCACGGTGAGTGCACCGCCGGCGACGGTCACCAGACTTCCTGGGGAGAGCAGATCCTTCATGGCAGTCATTTTGACGCCCAGCCCATCAGGATGGGTGGTGACGCCGAGAAGTCCCTGTGACCGCTACATCCCCTGACGATCTCAAAGCGCTGATTCGTCAGCTGGATGAGGATCGCGCCTGGTTGCTTCAGGAGATTGATGGCGGTCGCTGGTCCCAGTTGCGATTCGACCTTGCTGCCCTGGAACGGGAACTCGGTCAGCTGTTGACGCGCGTGGGGGATCTCGAGGAGGAGGCTGAGCAGCGGTGAGCTCAGAACGGAATCTCGTCGGTGTCAGGCACCAGAGGTGCTGCATTCCAACTGGCTGGTTCCGGTTCCTTTCGCTGTGGTTGTGGGGGAGGGGATGTGGCTCCACCGCGTGGCGCAGTGTTGGTGGGAGCTGGCTGATCGGTCGGTGCAGCAGAGCGTCCGATCGGGTGCATGCGGGACAGGGTGAATTCAGCCCGCTTCTCCTTCATCCCGTCCTGCCGCGGAACCGTGTTCATCCGCAGACGGCCTTCAATCATCAGCATCTGACCGACCTGAACACGGTTCTGCAGGTCCTGAGCCAGGTTGCCCCAACCGACCACCTTCAGCTGACCTGGCGGATCATCAGGGCGCAGACCGTCGAATCGAACCGCCATTTCTGCGATCGGCGTCTGGTTGTCCTGGGTGTATCGGAGGGTGGGTGCTTCGAGCACCTCCACTTCCAGCACGCAGTGATTCATTCCGCCTGTCGTTCCTCCGCGACATCCTGATGCACCACGGCGGGAATGACCAGGACTGGATCTGGTTGCTGGCCGGCACGGGAGACGGCGTCCCGATCGCCTCGGCGTTGACCGCCGCGGGGTGGAGGGTGGAGGTCAGCGTGGTGACAGCCTCCGCGGCCATGGCCTATCGCCATCTGACTGTGGCTGCTGTGCATCAGGGCCCTTTGCTCGGCGACGCGGCCATTGCGCGGGTGCTTGAACGCCGTCCCAGCGCCGTCATCGATGCAACCCACCCCTTTGCCGTCCAGATCAGTGACGCCCTGTGTCGTGTCTGCCGACAACAGTCCCAGCGGTTGCTGCGTTTTGAGCGTCCTGTCCTGTACCCAGACTCCAAGGCTGCGGGCCGACAGCTCGTTCCGTGCGTCCAGGGGCTGCAGCATGTCGGCCAGCTGGAACGGCAGGCTCTGGCGGGCAGACGCTTGTTTATCGCTCTCGGCGCGCGCCATCTGGCCGAGGCCGTAACAGCGGCAGAGGGCGCCGGCGCGCAGGTGTTTGCCCGGGTGCTTCCGTCCCGTGATGGCGTCTGCCAGGCCCTGGCGGTGGGGCTGCCGGAGGGACATCTGGCTGTGGTTCACCCAAGGAGTGATCAACCCATCGGAGCCATGGAGGCTGCCCTTTGCCGTCGCTGGCAGATCACCGATGTGCTCTGCAGGGAGTCCGGGGGCGTGACGGAGGGTCTATGGCGTGACCTGGCAGGGAGGTTGTCCTTGCGGCTGTGGTTGCTGCGACGTCCCGAGCCCCCAGCCGGGGTCGAGATTGTCAGTGATCACGCTGCTTTGCTTCGCCACCTTCACCATGACGGACCCCATCAGACTGATGCTCGCGGTGACAACCGTGTCTGATCAGAACCAGGCTTCGACCTTGCTTGATCGCGTGTTGAAGCAGCGCCTGGCAGCCTGCGTCAGCGTGCAGACCGTCGTCTCCCACTACTGCTGGGAGGGTGAACAGCGGCGTGACCAGGAATGTCAGCTGCTGTTCAAAACCTCCGATGATCAGATCGACGCCCTGCGGGATCTGGTGCTGGCGCAGCATCCCTATGACTGCCCTGAATGGCTCAGTTGGCCTGTCGATGCATCCCCTGGGTACGGACGTTGGTCCCTGGAGCAGCTCAGCTGAGATGTTTGGCGGCCAGCTCGTTCAACGGGACCTGTGAGCGCGCTCCCAGCTGGGTCACGATCTGCCCTGCGCAGAGAGCGCCCAGTTCGCCACAGCGTTCCAGCGACGCACCGTCGGTGTAAGCCTTCAGGAACCCACCGGCGTACAGATCACCTGCGCCAGTGGTGTCCACGAGGGGGCCGAGTCCAACGATGCCGATGGTCCAGCGCTGATCCCCACTGAGCACGACTGACCCCTGAGCTCCACGGGTGATGGCAGTGACGGCACAGCATCCCGAAACGCGGGTCAAGGCCGTCTCCACATCATCGGTCTGGTACAGCGCTTTGATCTCGACTTCATTGGCGAACAGCACATCCACATGGCCATTCACCAACTCGAGAAAGCTCTCCCGGTGCCGATCCACACAGAACCCGTCGGAGAGCGATAACGCCACCTGGCCCCCCGCACTTTTGCAGGCCTCTGCTGCTGCAATGAAGGCACGTTTGGCGGCAGGGCTGTCCCAGAGATAACCCTCGAGGTAGAGCACTTTGGTGTCGCGCACCATCGACAGATCCAGGTCCTCCGGCTCGAGTTGGGTCGAGGCTCCCAGGAAGGTGCACATCGTCCGCTCGGCATCGGGTGTCACGTAGATCAGGCAGCGGGCCGTGCTGGCGCCCTCCGTCGCGGCAGGGGTCTCAAAACGAGTGCCCACAGCCTGGATGTCATGGCTGAAGATCCGTCCGAGCTGGTCATTGCGGACTCGGCCGATGAAGCCGGCGCGACCACCGAGTTCAGCGATCCCGACCAGCGTGTTGGCGGCTGAGCCTCCTGATGTTTCCTGACCCGGACCGCTCGCGGCATAGAGGGTCTCGGCCTGTTGCTCATCAATCAGCGCCATGCCCCCTTTGTTGAGCCCGTGGCTGCTCAGGAAGCTGTCGTCGGTCTGAACGAGAACGTCGACGATGGCATTACCGATGCCGACGACATCGAGGCTGAAGTCACCGGAAAAACGGTCAGTGGATGCCATGTCGGCGGGCTGCTGTTGCGAGCCCGCAGTCTGCATGCCGACCGATCAGGCGCTGAGAAGGGCGCGCTTGGGGCCGTGAATCGGATCTTCCACCACGATCGTCTGATCACGGTTGGCCCCGAGGGAGACGATGGCAATCGGCACCTCCATCAGGTCGGCCAGGAAACGCAGGTAGGCCATGGCGGTCTTGGGAAGGTCCTCCAGTCGTCGGCAATCGGCGGTGGAGCACTGCCAGCCCGGGAGCGTCTCGAAGATCGGCTTGCAACGGGCGAAGTCCTCTGCGCTGCTGGGGAAATGTTCGATCCGCTCCCCGTCGAGTTCGTAGGCCACACAGACCTGGATCTCATCGAGCTCATCGAGCACATCGAGTTTCGTCACCGCCAGGCAGTCCAGTCCGTTGACTTGAACGGCATAGCGGCCGATCACGCTGTCAAACCAGCCGCAACGGCGACGTCGACCTGTGGTCGTTCCGAATTCACCGCCGCGTTCCGTGAGCTGATCGTTCAGGCGACCGCTGAGCTCGGTTGGGAAGGGACCTTCTCCGACCCGAGTCGTGTAGGCCTTGGCCACACCGATGACGCGGTCGATCAATGTCGGGCCGACGCCGGCGCCGATGCAGGCGCCACCGGAGACGGGATTGGAGGAGGTCACATAGGGATAGGTGCCGTGATCAAGATCCAGCAGCGTTCCCTGGGCCCCTTCGAACAGGATGTTCTTGCGCGCCTTGGCAGCCTCGTGAATGGCCCGCGTGCAATCGACCACATGAGGAGCCAGACGCCGCCCGTAGGCGAGGTATTCCTGAATCACCGTTTCGGCGTTCAGGGGCTCGACGCCATAAATGGTCTGCAGCAGTTCGTTCTTTTCCTTCAGCGGGCCGTCCAGACGATCGCGCAGGCGCTGTTCATCCAGCAGGTCGATGACGCGGATGCCGCTGCGCTGTGATTTGTCGGCGTAGGTCGGACCGATGCCGCGTCCGGTTGTGCCGATCCTGCGGTCACCTCGCTGGCGCTCCATCGCCTGATCCAGCAGGCGGTGGTACGGCATCGTCACATGGGCCGTCGAGGCCAGTTTGAGACCTGAGATATCAATGTCGTTCTCAATGAGCATGTCCAGCTCAGTGAGCATCACTTTGGGATCGACAACGGTGCCTGAACCAATCAGGCACACGGTGTCTGGATAAAGAATTCCCGATGGAATCAGATGCAGTTTGAGAACGCGGTCGTCAACAACAATTGTGTGACCGGCATTCACTCCGCCCTGATAGCGGACCACCACATCGGCGGAACGGCTGAGGAGATCAGTGATCTTTCCTTTTCCTTCGTCACCCCACTGCGCTCCGATGACGACAACATTGGCCAAGGACACTGCGGCCCGAAGCCGCGGATCTGCACAATCCGCGAGTCTCTCAGACCCAGTGTCACTTCGTCAAAGCGGACGACTCAATTGCCGCGGGTGGCTGTGCGCTCAGCTTTGGCAAGCTCTTTGGCGAGCCGGTCATGCAGCGCCTCGGGCAGCGGGCGGTTGGAGTACGAGGCGTAGTGCCCTGCCAGGGAGTTGAGGGCCGTCTGCATCGTCGTGAAGGACGTCAGTCCGTTCACGCGGGGCTGCGGGCGATAACGGGACATGTAGTCGTTGATCAGGGCGCGAGCCTCCTGCTCGGCCTCGGCGTGGCCTTCGGCATCCTGCGGTTGGTCGATCAGGGTGAGCAGGCTCCGTGACACGGACACGGTGTCTTCCACGTAGTCGCCGCTGAGACGGGCCTGAGCATCACCACTGCAAGCCGTGAGCATGAGGCAAAGGCCCAGACCAAGAGCCAGGGCCGCCTTGGACAAGGAGCGGACGAGACGAGTCAGGGCAGATGGCATGACACCCAAGAGGTTGGGTGGACTGTAAAGGCAGAGGAGGGATGGGTTGGGGAGCCGATCATTGGGCGTCTGAGGACACCGGTTTGAGCTGGCTCAGAAGCTGGGCGAGTGCATCGGCGTGGTCGAGGACCTGCACGGACCGATCACGGCGTCTGACCAGTTCCACCTGACCGCTGGAGGCATCGCGACCGACCACGATCCGCCAGGGGATTCCGATGAGATCAGCATCCTTGAATTTGACCCCAGCGCGTTCCTTGCGGTCGTCCAAGAGAGCGTCGACCCCTGCAGAACGAAGGGACTCGTAAAGAGATTCACCCAGGACGGTCTGGACGTTGTCGTTGATATTGGCGATCACCACGACCGCGTCGAACGGGGCGATGGATTCGGGCCAGGAGATGCCCGCCTCATCGTGGTGCTGCTCAACGGCGGCCTGCGCCAGCCTGGAGACTCCGATGCCATAACACCCCATCCAGAAGGGTTCCTCACGCCCGGCCTCGTTGGTGAAGCGGCTCTCCATCGCCTGGGAATACTTCCGGCCCAGCTGGAAGATATGCCCGACTTCGATGCCCCGCCGTGCTTCCAGGCGAGCCGACGGGTCATGGATGCAGCGGTCACCGGGGAGTGCATTGCGTAGATCAACGATGGAGGCATCCGTTGAGAGCTCATCCCAGCTGCAGG
This sequence comes from Parasynechococcus sp., assembly GCA_042954225.1. Taxonomy (GTDB): domain Bacteria; phylum Cyanobacteriota; class Cyanobacteriia; order PCC-6307; family Cyanobiaceae; genus Parasynechococcus. The sequence goes on along the minus strand of JBGKDR010000135.1, from coordinate 9,664 downwards.
GCCCGCGATGGTGGTCGCTCTGATTGGCTCCGCAGATAAAACGTGTCAGTTCCGCTGCTGTCGGATCCGTCAACCGGAGGAAGGTCGTGGCCCAGCTCTGTGCTCCCTTGAGTCGGTCATCGTCAAGATCAGGTCCGATGAAACCAAATGGCAGCGGTTCGAGCCCCTGACGACTGATGTCCTCGGCGGTCAGGTTCCGGCAGTCAAGAACCGCCTGATCGAGGGATTGGGACAACGCATTGATCAGTTTCACCTCATTGAGCTCCTGATCACCGCGAAGGCTCACCAGCACGGGTTGTTCGCGTCCGTCTTCAAGGACGGCAAGCTGCAGCAACACCTTGACGATCTGGGACGGATCCCAGCCATGGGCTGCGCAGAGTTCCGGGATGCTGCGTTGCCCTGGTGTGGGGATCACTCCGCCGGCTTCTGTCGTCAGCGGAATGGCGTCCGCGGGTTTTGAGACGGCTTTCTCCTGGTTCGCGGAGTACTGGCCGTCATCGCTGATCAGGATGAGGTCTTCACCGGCCTCAGCGGTCACCATGAATTCCTGAGAGGCCGCCCCACCGATCGCGCCGCTGTCTGCATCGACGGGAACAGCCTCCAATCCACAGCGTTCAAAGATCCGCCTGTAGGCCAGGTCCATGGCCGCGTACGTCTCTCTTAGATCCGCTTCGCTGGCGTGGAAGGAGTAAGCGTCCTTCATGATGAATTCACGGCCACGCATCAAGCCGAACCGCGGCCGAATCTCATCGCGGAACTTGGTCTGAATCTGATAGAGATTGACCGGTAGTTGGCGGTAAGACTTCAGAAGATCGCCAGCCAGACTTGTGATCACCTCTTCATGGGTTGGTCCAAGACCAAGCTGGCGGCCCTGGCGATCCTCGAGGTGGAACATGATTCCCTCGCCGGCGGTGTAGCCCTGCCAGCGACCACTCCGCTCCCAGAGTTCGGAGGGTTGAAGCTGAGGCAACAGGGTTTCGAGGGCCCCGGCACGATTCATTTCCTCGCGCACGATCGTGCTGATGCGTTGGAGCACCTTCCACATCATCGGGAGATAGGCGTAGACCCCCGAACCGATTCGTCGGATAAATCCACCACGCAGAAGCAGCTGATGTGACGCAATTTCTGCATCTGCTGGACTTTCGCGAAGCGTCACCAGCATCAGGCGGGAGACGCGCATGGTTATGTCATTTCAGAAGATTGAGAAACTATCACTCACCCAATTGCATGCCGATCACGGAAGTGTCCTGCGTGGGTGGAGAGCCCTGTGCGACCTGAGTCTCGACTGCTACCGTCCGCTCAGTCCAGACTGTCGTACGCACGTCTCATGATTCCTCGGTCGATCGACTCCGTGGTGTCTCAAGTTCACCAATCGGCCGAAATTGCTGTGGATTCGGCAACTGCAGAGGCCCTCGTCGGTATCGACGAAGTCCAGAAGTCGTTGAATCGCTCACGTGCGTCTGTGTACCGCTATACCAACACTGATCCGAGAAATCTCAATCCACCGTTCAATCCCAGAAAGCTCAATCCCGAGTACCGCAGTGATCAGAAAGATCCCTTGTTGTTTCACCCCAACGAGGTAGCGCGCTTCGCCAAAGATGTGCTCCGCATCAAAGAAGTCACCGTTGAGGTCCTGAATTCCCCCTCCACGGCCACACAGCAGATGCTCGGGGCCATCCTTGAGGAGCTGCGCATCATCCGTTCACAGCTCGAAGGCCTTGAGCAACCCCCTTCCGATCTGGCCGCCCGTCGTGAACGTCAGGACAGGCCCGCTGCGTAGTGCCACCAGCGGTGACAGAATGACCTCATCTCTAATGAGTTGACTGGGTCCCCTTCTCCGGGTTCCCGACTGCATGGCTTCAGAATCCGGTTCACCCCGCCCAGACGAGTCAGTCACTGCTCAGGATGCTGAGGACCCTCTTAGTCCGGGCCTCGCATCAACCGCTTTGGTTGGGTTTGTTTTGGCGCTCCTCACCTTGAGCTTGCCGTTCCTGGCTGTGGTTCGTGATCGTTCGGGAGCCAACCCCGTCCTGATGCCAGCGGCCTTGGAGCGCGATGGATCTTCTCCACCTGCCCCCGTCTCCGTCACCCGGCTTGGTCAACCTGCTGGTTGAGATCCCTGCTGGGAGTCGGAATAAAACCAGATACTGCCCACGATCCAAGGTCATGGTCCTGGAACGGGTGCTTCATTCATCTGTTCGCTACCCGTTTGATTACGGATTCATCCCCAACACACGGGCAGACGATGGCTGTGCTCTGGATGCCCTCGTGATCATGGCCGAGCCGACGTTTTCAGGCTGTCTGATTCAGGCCCGCCCCATCGGCTTGCTTGATCTGCAGGACAACGGCGTCTACGACGGCAAGATTCTTTGTGTGCCAGCAGCCGATCCTCGGCAGGATGTGATCAGAAGCCTCCGTCAGATCGCTCCGAGTCAATTGGAGGATGTGGCTGAATTTTTCCGAACAAGCGGGAGTCTCGAGGGACGTCGCATCAGCATTGATGGCTGGAGGGATCTCGACGCGGTTGGGCCGCTTCTCGATCGTTCCATGGCAGCTGCGACGCCGGAAGATGCAGAACGGTGAGGGTGCTGTCGTTCTGTCCGCAGTTGCTTGTAAGTTGGTGCGCACCAGAAATCGTGACTGAACCGTGCCCACCATCCGATTCGAACAGGAAGGCCAACAGGTGGGCTGCATTGAAGGTGCCAACCTGCGCAAGGCTGCCCTTGATGCTGGTGTCAATCCCTACAACGGTCTGAACAACCTCAACAACTGTGGAGGCGTCGGTCAGTGCGGCACCTGTGTGATGGAGGTCGTTGAAGGTGAGGCCAACCTGTCCCCGCGCAGCGACGTGGAAGAGGTGTACCTCGCCGATCGTCCGTCCAACTACCGTCTGAGCTGCAGAACCACTGTCAACGGTGACGTGACCGTGCGTACCAAGCCTGCTGATGGTGCCGGAAAAGGGTCCAACAGCCTCGTGGGTGCTGTGAAGGCGCTCTTCGGACGCTGATCTTTGGATCAATCGCTGACCATCTATTGCTACAGCCGTTGCAGCACCTGTCGCAAGGCCCTGTCCTGGCTGAGCGATCAAGGAATTGCCCATACGGTTGTTGACATCACAACGGAACCGCCTTCTCGTCAGTTGCTCGAGCAGGCGGTGACCTATTTCGGTGATCGCAAACCCCTGTTCAATACCAGTGGGCAGAGTTACAGGGCTCTTGGCTCTGCTGTGGTCAAGGCTATGGGTGATCAAGAAGCGCTCGATGCTCTTGCGGCCGACGGCAAATTGATCAAGCGTCCATTCCTGGCTCTGGAGAACGGAACGTTTCTGGTCGGATTCAAGCCGGAGGTTTGGTCTGACGCTCTGCTTGGTTGAAATTCAGCCCGTCCAACTCCGCAATCAGGGCATCGACATCCCGTTGATCACGGAGCTGTCTGAAGCTGGACCGTTTGAGGTCTTCCAGGACCGATGACAACAAGGCCTGACTTTGCTCAAGCACCGGACCTTGTTCCAAGCTTTGAGCCAGCTCTTCCCAGAACCGGTCGAGAGCATCGGCTCCAAGCTCCTCAAGCACAGGGTCCCGACGCCCGATCCGTTCCCCGGCTTCTTTGGAGACATCGAGGATCGAGTCAATGGCACCGCCGGCAAGCTGAAGACTGAGCTCACTTTCCGCCCTCTGCAGTGCGGGAACTCCGCGTAGCGCCGATGGAATCACCGAGCGGCTCATGCCCTGCTGCAACAGATGGCTGAAGAGAGCGACCAATTGAGGTCGCATGTTGGGTCCGATCCTGGTCAGGATGACGGGGAGCCAGAGTTGGATCAGATCCACAATCTCGCGCTGGTCCTGACTGTCCGTGCTCTGGTACGAACACAATCCACGGATTTGTGCCGGGAGTCGTGGGGATTGAATCCATTCCTGCAAGGCATCGACCACGCGAATGGTGATCACTTCAAACAGCTCTAGTGCCAGCAGGGCGACGACACCACGGCTGATGGCAGCCCGCAGAGGCTCAAGTTGAATCAGCCGGGTTGATGACAGACGCTCCATCACGGGAATCACCCGCAGGAAACGACCGAACGGCAGAAGCAAGGGCAGATCAATCCAACGGCGCAGCAGTGCATCTCGCCAGCGCATCGCCGGATAACGGCGTTTCACCCGCCAGGTGCGCAGCAGGATATCCAGGATGAACAGCAGCTGGAACGGCGTGTCGATCCTCCAGCTGAGGTCCGTGGCGCGTCCGCTGTCGTCGAATCGTCGCCAGCTGTTGATTTCGACCAGCGGCAGGATCTGATCAACCCAGAAGCCGCGCTCCTGCTCCCAATCGGTCCCCCGGAGATACAGATTGCCCAGGAGATGATCCACCGAGGCACTTGCATCGGCGTGACCTGACCGTTGGCGAAGCCGATGCTTGATGTTGTCGAGAACGCCAGGGTTGGTGGAATCCAGAAATGGATTCGTGGCGAGCATGGTCTGGGTCAGTGCCCGTTGTTGGGCCAGCTGTTGTTGGACAGCCCCTGAGGCCAGTCCTTGTGCGCTGATGCGTTGGTCGAGTTCCTGGAACTGCTCGATGACAATCTGCGTGTCGCGGTGAGGCTCCAGTCCCTTGACGGGGTCGTACCAGGGGGTGATGTCCGGGAGCCAGGGCAATGGCACCACCAGAGGAATGGATGGCAGCGGGTAGAGGTTGCGTTGCAGCCAGAAACTCCGCAGTGGCAGATAGCTGAGGTCGAACAGGACCCAGCCGAGATTGATCGCTGCCACGATCGCGATGCTGCGATCCCACAACTGCCAGGTGCGGGCCCGTCGGTCTCGGGTTAAACCTTGCCAGCGGGGTCGGATCATCTGCCAGCACGGGGGAGAACGGAAGTCATCCCGGAACACTGCTTCTATCGTGGGTCATTCGTAGGCAATCCGCCCTTTTGGCCGTCGATCAGCAGGACGACAGATCCACGCAGACCAGTCGTCGGGTTCATCCCTTCTGGGATTTCTGGGGACCGATTCTGTTCACCTTTGCTCTGTATTTGGGGATTCGCCACTACATCGTCGAGGCGCGCTACATCCCCTCCGGCTCGATGCTTCCTGGTCTTCAGATCCAGGATCGTCTTCTGGTTGAAAAACTGACGTACCGCTTTCGTCGCCCGGAGCGGGGGGAGATTGTGGTGTTCCACTCCCCGTACGCCTTTGATCCGGCCCTGCGTGGCCCTAATCGTCCATCGGGGCTGCGCTGTGCGTTGGTCAATCTTCCTCTGCTTGGCCTGGTTCCCGGGATCGGTACGCCGGGCTGTGATGCCTACATCAAACGGGTGATTGCAACGGCTGGAGACCAGGTGAGTGTGAACCCACGCGGTGAAATTACCCTCAATGGAACGTCTCTGGATGAGCCCTACGTCGAGTCGTTCTGTCGGGTGAATTCACAGGGCATGAGTCCGTGCCGAACCCTCGACACCACGGTTCCTGAAGGGTCTGTTCTTGTCCTTGGCGATAACCGTCGCAACAGCTGGGATGGTCGCTTCTGGCCGGGTGGTGCGTTCCTTCCAGAGCAGGAAATCATCGGTCGGGCGGTCTGGCGGTTCTGGCCTCTCAATCGATTGGGATCACTCAGCGACTGAAGGCCATCGAGGGGTTCAGTCCGCTCGCGATGACGCGGCCCTGCATCGCCTGGCTGCTCCAGGGCAGATTGCGGGCGAGGGGGCCTTCCCTGTTGCTGAGGGTGGCCGTCCAGCGTTCATCGGGGTCAAACAGGATCCAGCGATCACTGCCGACGCTGAGTTGTTCCGAAGGCTGGTCGAGCAGCATGGATCCTCCGAAACTCAACGCCCGCCAGAGCTCTTCGATGCTCCATCCCTCGCCACGCACCAGGGCGTCCCATAGCGCTGACAGCACCAGGTGATGACCGCTCAGTCCAGGGGGACGCTGGTCGGTCGGCAGCAGCATGTCCTCAGCATCCAGGGGAATCGCGTGAACGGCCACCGCTGTGATCAGACCCGAGCGCACGGCATCCCTTAAGGCGGCGCGATCCGTTGTGCCGCCCAGGGATGGCCGCACGCGCCATCCGGCTGCAGTGCTGCGCAGCACGGAACGGTCGCTGAGCAGGTGCCACCAGGAGACCGACGAACACGGAGCGTCCGCGACGTTCTGCAGCTGGTCGACGCCAGCAGCGGTGGAGAGATTCATCAGCCGCAACTGCCGTTGGGGATGCTGCTTCTGCAGGGCGAGTAGGGCGCTGAGGGGAAGGGTCTCGCTGCTGGTTGGGTCTGGACTCCAACCCGCCCGGAGGGTTTCCACGCCTTCACGCACCAGGCCGTCTCCCTGCAGGGATGGATCCCGTGGTGCGACCAGGATCGGAGCACCGCTCATCTCCCCCAGTCGCAGGCCCTGGTCGAGTAAGGGTGTCGGAATCACGGCATCGTCGTCGGCGAGCCCGATGGCCCCGGCCTCCAGAAGATCGGCATGGGGGGCCAGATCTTCTCCGCGTCCATGAAGGCTGAAGCTTCCCCATAGATGGATGCGCAGCGGGGGGCTGGTTTCCGTGAAGCCCTGGAGACGTTCTGGTCGGTCTCGCCACGTGCTGCTTCTGGGCAGCAGAGCCACCTGGCCATAGCCCCCGGCAATGGCGCATTGCTTCAGTGAGAGCAGGGTTTCCTCCCGCGCTCCCGTCGCCTGCTCCAGCACCGAATGCGGATCCACCAGGCATGGGGCGATCAGTTGATGCCCAGCGGCGGTGGCGGTGATGCCTTGGTCCTGGGCGAGCTGTCGAGCGTCCTGATCGAAGCCACGGATGCGACCCTCCTCGATCAGGACCGCCCCTGATCGAAGCGACTGCTCAGGTCCCATCAGAATTTGGACGGGATCGAGCAGCACTGATGGATCCATGTCGTCAGAGAGCGCCTGCTGCCGTGCGGTCGATCACACTCCCGAAATGGGAGGTGAGGTTCAGGCAGGTCACCACCGCAGGCTGGCTCGAATCGTTGGGGATGTCGACTACCGTCACACCGCCGTTGCCCTGCTTCACAGCCCAGATATCGGCTGGGGTCAGGCCGAGCAGGTCGCAGAGGATGGTTTTGTTGACGGCGTCATGGGCGACCACCAGAGCGGTGTCGGATGCATCGAGGCTTTCGGCGATGCTTCTCCAGCTTTGAACCGAGCGGGCCCAGACATCCTGAATCGTCTCCCCCTCCGGCATCTGCACGGTTTCAGGGGCCGACTTCCAGGTGGCCAGCAAGTCGGCCCAACCGGCGTTGATCTCGGCCTCGAGCTTGCCTTCCCAGAGACCATGGCCGATTTCCACGAGGCCATCGGTCTGCTGGAGCTCGACGCTTGGATGGGCTTCAAGGATGATCTGAGCCGTTTCCGTGGGTCGTGACAGGGTGCTGCTCCAGGCTTTGTTGATCGGCACCTGTTTCAGGAAATCCCGGGCTGCGGCAGCCTGACCTTTGCCGTTGTCATTCAGAGGGATGTCGATCTGACCCTGGAACCGGCCTTCCTTGTTCCAGTTGGTTTCACCATGACGCACCAAAATCAGCCGCGCTCCATCGCCTTTGTCGGGAAGGGGTTGGAGATGGGTGGTGCTGTTCAGGCATTCGATCTGTACCTGCGGTTTGCTGGCACCGGAGCGAAGGTTGAACACCGATAAAGAGGTGTTGTCGACGCGCAATCTGCGGAACCCGTGCTCCGGCTCGTCGAGGAGCACCAGCATCAGACAGCGCAGGATGGCGTTGTGGGCCACCACCAGCACCGTGTCATTGCCGTCCGCAGGATGGCGTTCGAGGAGGCTGCTGATGAAGTCCCTCGCCTGCTCCATCAACTCGCCAAGGGGCCGGTAGGCCTCACCGTTGGCGCGATGGAGCTCGAGCTCCAGCGGACGACGTTTCCAGATCGCGTATTGATCGGCGTGGTCCCGTTGCAGTTCGGTGATGCTCAGCCCACTCCAGGGTTCGAGATCGACTTCCAGCAAGCCGTCATCGAAGATGGGCTCAGGTGCTGTTCCTCCGCGGCCTTCCAGCAGGGATGCGGTGGTGGATGCCGCACGGGACAGCCGAGAGCTGTAGACGGCATCGATCGGAACCTCCGCCAGGCTTTGACCGAGTCGACGGGCCTGGTCATGACCGGTTTCGGTCAGGCTGGAGAGATCATCACGGCCCTGGATCCGCCGCTCCTGGTTGAAGCTGCTGAGACCGTGGCGGACCAGGAGAAGACGGAGGGTCACCGTGCTGCGTCGGGGCGCGGTCATCGTATGGAACGGCCTCAAGGGGGTCACAATCAGACCCAGTTGATCCACCGCGGTGCCGTCCCGAGTGCTCACCCAGTGGAAAGGACCACTGGCCCTCCTCTCGCTTGTCCTGGCAACCCTGATCTGGTTACTGGGGTTAAGCGACAGCCTCAGCCGCAAGTCTGTGGCTCCGGCTTTGTCGTTGCAGCAGCAGGAGTTATCCGTTCTGGCCGAACCGGCCCTGCCACCGTCATTCCGTCCGTTTCTGGCCACGCCGCCACCCCGGCAGGCACTGCTGGAGGTTCTGGAGGCCAGCAAAGCGGAGCAGCGCACCGCGCGTCAGAGCGCGTTGCTGGCATTGCTGCGTGGAGAATCCGACCCCAGATCAGCTGTTGATTCGGAAGGATCTTCTGATCCGCTGTTGGACCGGCTGCGCTGTGAAGTCGGTTCGACCGATCCCGATCGTTGTGTCGATCCTGTGGTGGCGTCCAGGGCGTTTGTGCGTCTGCTGATCACGGCCTCTTTGCCATTGGCCAGCGCAGGTCTCGGTCTGCTGCTCCTGCTGGTGAAGGGATGGGCCGTGATTCGGCGACGGTTGCCAGAGGCTCCTGGTGTAAAGGGACCAACCCTCACGTTGATCGACATGGCCCTGCTCGTGGCAGGTGGATTCGTCGTGGTGAGTTCCATCGCCGTGCCCGTGATTGCCCAGCCCCTGGTCACGGCCTTGCCTGCCGCGTTGACCAGTCCCCGCCGTGAGGGGGTGTCCGTTGTGATCACCTACCTGGTGATGGCCTTGCCATCCCTGTTGATCCTGCGTCGTCAGCTGGCGGCGTTGCCCGGAGACGATCGGCCGGTGGACGGCTGGCTGCAATGGCGACTTCAACCCTGGTTCAGTGCCCTGCGTCAGGCCCTCAGCGGCTGGTTGATGGTGACTCCGCTGGTGATGCTGGCCGGCTGGTTGCTGGTGAGCCTGTTTGGTGATCCGGGCGGGAGCAATCCACTGCTGGAGCTGGTGTTGCTCAGCCGGGATCCGCTGGCGCTGATCCTGTTGTCGTTCACGGCTGTGGTGCTGGCGCCCCTGTTCGAGGAGGTGATCTTCCGTGGCGTTCTTCTGCCGGTGATTGCCCGTCGCACCGGCATCGGCCTCGCCGCTGGCCTCAATGGACTCCTGTTCGCGATGGCGCACATCAGCATTGGTGAGCTGGTGCCGCTCACGGTGCTCGGCACCGGCCTGGCCCTGGTGCGACTGCGGACTGGACGGTTGCTGCCCTGCGTGCTGATGCACGCGATCTGGAATGGCGTCACCTTCGCCAACTTGCTGTTGTTGTGACGGTTGCAGGGGCTTCAGCTGAGTGGTTCACTGGCTTATTTGGCGGTTCAACCGTGGTAGCGGCACCGGAACAGCGCCCTTCCGGGAGAACCCTCGACCTGATTCAGGGCTCGATGTCGTCGGCCC